>NZ_WHOV01000012.1:0-87869 GCF_009765395.1 Pseudomonas sp. BAV 4579
GGTGACGGCGCGAATCTCTGCCAGCCAACAACAATAAAGAGCAGACCCCCATGACCCACCCGCACGCCCCATCCCGGCGCCAGGCCGGACGCTGCCCTTCCTTCCCGCCCCTGCAGGCCGCGGGGTATCGCCCATGACCGCCGGCGACGCCTTCCGTGAGGCGCGCGACTTCCTACTGCGCCATCGCACCGACTACGCCACGGCCGTCCGCGATTTCCGCTGGCCGGAGCTGGAACACTTCAACTGGGCGCTGGACCATTTCGATCGCCTGGCCGAGGAGCATGCCGGTCCGGCGCTGTGGCGGCTGGATGCCGAGGGCCGGGAGGAGCGCTATAGCTTCGCCGAGCTGCGCCAGGCGTCGAATCGCACCGCCAATTTCCTGCGCGCCCAGGGTGTGCGTCGCGGCGAACGCATCCTGGTGATGCTGGGCAACGAGGTGGCGCTATGGGAAACGCTGCTCGGCGCCTTCAAGCTGGGCGCCGTGGTGGTGCCCGCCACCACCCTGCTCAGCGATGCCGATCTGCAGGATCGCGTGCAGCGCGGGCGGATCGCCCACCTGGTGGTGGGCAGCGCCCATACCGAGCGATGCGCGAGTCTGGATGCGGGCCTCACCCGCATCTGCGTCGGGGCGTCGGTGGCCGGCTGGCAGCCCTATGCGCCGGACGCCTGTGCCAGCGACTTCCTGCCGGACGGCCCGACCCTCGCCACGGATCCGCTACTGCTCTATTTCACCTCGGGGACCACCTCACGGCCCAAGCTGGTCCTGCACAGCCACAGCAGCTATCCGGTCGGGCACCTGTCCACCCTCTACTGGATCGGTCTGCAACCCGGCGATGTGCACCTCAACATCTCCTCCCCCGGCTGGGCCAAGCACGCCTGGAGTTGTGTCTTCGCGCCCTGGAACGCCGGCGCCTGCGTGTTCATCCATGACGTGCCGCGCTTCAAGCCCCAGGCGCTGCTGGAGGTGCTGGCGCGCTATCCGGTCACCAGCCTCTGCGCGCCGCCCACGGTGTGGCGGATGCTGATCCAGGAGGACCTCACCGCCTATCGCGATCGACTCGACCTGCGCGAGCTGGTCGGTGCGGGCGAGCCGCTCAATCCCGAGATCATCGACAGCCTGCAGGCGGCCTGGGGGCTGACCCTGAGAGACGGCTTTGGCCAGTCGGAAACCACTGCCCTGGTGGGCAACACTCCCGGACAGGCGCTCAAGCCGGGCTCCATGGGGCGCCCGCTGCCCGGGTGCCACATCGCGCTGCTGGATGCCGATGGCCGGCCGGGCGACGACGGCGAGGTGGCCCTGGCCCTGCAACCGCGGCCGGCCGGGCTGATGCTGGGCTACGAAGACAGTCCGGAAAAGACCGCCGAGGTGATGCGCGACGGGCACTACCGCACCGGCGATACCGCGGTGCGCGACGCCGAGGGCTACATCACCTTCGTTGGCCGCGCCGATGACGTCTTCAAGTCGGCGGACTACCGCATCAGCCCCTTCGAACTGGAGAGCGCCCTGATCGAGCATCCGGCGGTGATGGAGGTGGCGGTGGTACCGAGCCCCGATCCCCTGCGCCTCAATGTACCCAAGGCCTTCGTCATCCTCGCCGCCGACCACGCGCCTTCGCCCGCGCTCGCGCAGGAGCTGCTCGGTTTCGCCCGTGGCTGCCTGTCGCCCTACAAGCGGGTGCGGCGCCTGCAATTCGTCAGCGAACTGCCCAAGACCCTGTCCGGCAAGATCCGCCGCATCGAATTGCGCCTTGGCGAGGCCCAGCGCCGCGCCAGCGGCACCCCCGCTGTCCACGACTACGCCGAAGAAGACTTCGCCGCTCAACCTGCCCCGGCCACCCCGGCCACCGCTCAGGAATCCCTGTCATGACCCAGACCGCCATCAAAGACGTGCCGCTGCTGATCGACGGCCAATTCGTCACCTCCACCAGCCGCGAAGGCCGCGAGGTGATCAATCCGGCGACCCAGGAGGTGCTGGCGCGGGTGCCCTTCGCCACCGCCGAGGAGGTGCAGCGCGCCGTGGCCAGTGCCAAGGCGGCCTTCGCTACCTGGCGCAAGACGCCCATCGGCGCCCGGGCGCGCATCTTCCTGCGCTACCAGCAGCTGATCCGCGAGCACATGAGCGAATTGGCCGCCCTGCTCACCGCCGAACAGGGCAAGACCCTGGCCGACGCCGAGGGCGATGTCTTCCGTGGCCTGGAGGTGGTGGAGCACGCCGCGGCCATCGGCAACCTGCAGCTGGGCGAGCTGGCCAACAACGTCGCCAGCGGAGTGGACACCTATACCCTGCTGCAACCCCTGGGCGTCTGCACCGGCATCACCCCCTTCAACTTCCCGGCGATGATTCCGCTGTGGATGTTTCCCATGGCCATCGCCTGCGGCAACACCTTCGTCCTCAAGCCTTCGGAGCAGGATCCGCTGGTGACCATGCGCCTGGCCGAGCTGGCGCTGGAAGCCGGGGTGCCGCCCGGGGTGCTCAACGTGGTCCATGGCGGACCGGCGGTGGTGGACGCCCTCTGCGATCACCCGGACATCAAGGCGCTGTCCTTTGTCGGCTCGACCCGTGTCGGCACCCACGTCTATCGCCGCGCCAGCGAAGCCGGCAAGCGCGTGCAGTGCATGATGGGCGCCAAGAACCATGCGGTGGTGATGCCCGACGCGCCCCGCGAGCAGACCCTGGCCAATCTGGTGGGCGCCGCCTTCGGGGCGGCGGGTCAGCGCTGCATGGCGGTCTCGGTGGTGGTGCTGGTGGGCGAGGCCAACAGCTGGGTGCCGGACCTGGTGGCCAAGGCGCGCAGCCTCAAGGTGGGTGCGGGTCACGAGCACGGCACCGACGTCGGCCCGCTGATCTCCTGCCAGGCCCTGGACCGGGTCAGCGGCCTGATCGAGCGCGGGCTGAGCGAAGGCGCGACCCTGGAGCTGGACGGCCGCAACATCCAGGTCGAGCGCTACGAGAAGGGCAACTTCGTCGGTCCGACGCTGTTTTCCGGGGTGACCACCGACATGACCCTGTACCGCGAAGAACTGTTCGGACCGGTGCTCTGCGTGATGCACGCCGCCACCCTCGACGAGGCCATCGCCCTGATCAACGCCAACCCCAACGGCAACGGCGTTGCCCTCTTCACTCGCTCCGGCGCCGCGGCGCGGCGCTTCCAGGAAGACATCGACGTCGGCCAGGTCGGCATCAACGTGCCCATCCCGGTACCGGTGCCGCTGTTCTCCTTCAGCGGTTCGCGCGCTTCCAAGCTGGGTGACCTGGGGCCCTACGGCAAGCAGGCGGTGCTCTTCTATACCCAGACCAAGACCATCACCACGCGCTGGCCCGACGAGCAGGACGTCGGCGGCGCCGGGGTCGTCAACACCACCATCACCCTCAAGTAAGGGAGACGCCAGCATGCATCTGGGATTTCTGGGACTGGGCAACATGGGCGCCCCCATGGCCCGCAACCTGCTCAAGGCCGGCCATCAGCTGACCGTCTTCGACCTCTCCGCCGCCGCGCTGGACGCGCTGCGCGCCGAAGGGGCCGAGGTTGCCGCCTCGCCTACCGCCGTGGCGGAAAGTGGCGCGGAAGTGATCATCACCATGCTGCCCGCGGCCGCCCATGTGAAGACGGTCTATCTCGGTGACGACGGGCTGATCGCCCGGGCCCGCCCGGGCACCCTGCTGATCGATTCCTCCACCATCGATCCGCTCAGCGCCCGGGCGGTGGCCAGCGCCGCCGCCGAGCGCGGCCTGGAAGTGCTGGACGCCCCGGTCTCCGGCGGCACCGGCGGCGCCGCGGCCGGCACCCTGACCTTCATGGTCGGCGGCAGCGAGGCGGGCTTCCAGCGCGCCCAACCGCTGCTGGCCGCCATGGGCCGCAACCTGGTGCACTGCGGCGCCAGCGGCAACGGCCAGGTGGCCAAGGTCGCCAACAACCTGCTGCTGGGCATCTCCATGATCGGGGTGGCCGAGGCCATGGCCCTGGGTACCCGCCTGGGCATGGACGCCAAGACCCTGGCCGGGGTGATCAATACCAGCAGCGGGCGCTGCTGGAGTTCGGAGGTCAACAATCCCTATCCGGACGTGCTGCCCCAGGCGCCGGCCGCGCGCGGCTACCAGGGCGGCTTCGCCGCCGAGCTCATGCTCAAGGACCTGGGCCTGGCCACCGAGGCGGCGCGTGCCGTGCGCCAGCCGGTGATCCTTGGAGCGGTCGCGCAGCAGCTCTATCAGAGATTCAGCCGCGCGGGTGGCGGCGGTCTGGATTTCTCGGCCATCATCCAGGACTACCTGGACGAGGACGGTGCATGAGCGACGCC
Organism: Pseudomonas sp. BAV 4579; assembly: GCF_009765395.1. Lineage (NCBI taxonomy): Bacteria > Pseudomonadati > Pseudomonadota > Gammaproteobacteria > Pseudomonadales > Pseudomonadaceae > Pseudomonas > Pseudomonas sp. BAV 4579. The sequence continues at coordinate 4,297 of NZ_WHOV01000012.1, forward strand.
AAGGTGCTGTTGGAAAGACGCGGTGGGGTCGGCTATCTGACCCTTGATCGCCCGACCGGGCTCAATGCCCTGGATCTGCAGATGGTGCGCGCCCTGCACGGGGCGCTGCGCGACTGGGAGCAGGACCCGGCCGTGCGGGTGATCGTGCTGCGCGGCAACGGACCCAAGGCCTTCTGCGCCGGCGGCGATGTCCGGGCACTTTACGACAGCTACCAGCGTGGCGACGACCTGCACCTGAGCTTCTTCACCGAGGAATACGCCCTCGACCTGGCACTGCACCGCTATCCCAAGCCGATCCTGGCGCTGGCCCATGGGCTGGTGCTGGGCGGCGGCATGGGCCTGGTGCAGGCGGCGCGGCTGCGGATCGTCAGCGAGCGCACCCGGATGGCCATGCCGGAAACCGCCATCGGCTATTTCCCCGACGTCGGCGCGAGTCATTTCCTGCCACGCCTGCCCGACCAGTTGGGCCTCTACCTGGGCCTGACCGGAGTACAGATCGGCCCGGCCGACGCCCTGGCCGCCGGCCTGGCCGATGTCTTCATTCCGGAGGCGGCCAACGCCGACCTGCTGCAACGGCTGGAGGCGGCCACCGCCCAGGACCCGACCGATCTGGCCGCGCTGCTGCAGGCGTTCGCCGCGGCGCCGGCCGAAGCCGCGCGCCTGACCGAGCTGCACCCGGCCATCGCCGAGCACTTCGCGGCGGCCACCGTCGAGGAGCTGCGCGCCGGCCTGCAGGCGGAACAGCGCCCCGCCTATCGCGACTGGGCGCAGGAAACCCTCGCTACCCTGGATGCCCGTTCACCGCTGGCGGTCGCCACCGCCCTGGAGCTGTTGCGCCAGGGCGGCGGGCTGTCCCTGGAGCAGTGCTTCGCCCTGGAGTTGCACCTGGATCGGCGCTGGTTCGAGAAAGGCGAGATCATCGAAGGGGTGCGCGCCATGCTGGTGGACAAGGACCGCACGCCGCACTGGAATCCGGCCCGCTGGCAGGATCTGGACCCCCGTCGCGTCGCGGCCTTTTTCTCCGATTTTCGCCATTCCTGAGGGAGGCTCCCATGCACGACATCGAACTCACCGAAGAACAACGCATGATCCGCGACCTGGCGCGCGACTTCGCCCGCCGCGAGGTCGCGCCCCACGCCCGCGCCTGGGAAAAGGCCGAGTGGATCGACGACGCCGTGGTCGCCCAGCTGGGTGAGCTGGGCCTGCTGGGCATGGTGGTGCCCGAGCAATGGGGCGGCACCTACCTGGATTACGTCGCCTATGCCCTGGCCGTGGAAGAGATCTCCGCCGGCGACGGCAGCCTTGGCGCCCTGATGAGCATCCACAGTTCGGTAGGCTGCGGCCCGCTGCTGCGCTACGGCAGCCCCGCGCAGCAGGATCACTGGTTGCCCGACCTGGCTGCCGGCAAGGTCATCGGCTGCTTCTGCCTGACCGAACCCCAGGCCGGCTCCGAGGCGCACAATCTGCGCACCCGCGCGGTACTCGACGGCGACAGCTGGGTGCTCAATGGCAGCAAGCAATTCGTCAGCAACGGGCGCCGCGCCGGCCTGGCCATCGTCTTCGCGGTGACCGATCCGGAACTGGGCAAGAAGGGCCTGTCGGCCTTTCTGGTACCCACCGACACCCCCGGCTTTCGCGTCGAGCGCACCGAACACAAGATGGGCCTGCGCGCCTCCGACACCTGCGCGGTCACCCTGGACGACTGCCGCATCCCCGCGGCCAACCTGCTGGGCGAACGCGGCAAGGGCCTGGCCATCGCCCTCTCCAATCTGGAGGGCGGGCGCATCGGCATCGCTGCCCAGGCCCTGGGCATCGCCCGCGCGGCCTTCGAGGGGGCGCTGGGCTATGCCCGCGAGCGCATCCAGTTCGACAAGGCCATCATCCAGCACCAGAGCATCGCCAACATGCTGGCCGACATGCATACGCGCCTGAACGCCGCGCGACTGCTGATCCTGCACGCCGCGCGGCTGCGCACGGCGGGCCAGCCGTGCCTGAGCGAAGCCTCCCAGGCCAAGCTGTTCGCCACCGAGACGGGCGAATGGGTGTGCTCCAAGGCCATCCAGATCCATGGCGGCTATGGCTACCTGGAGGACTATCCGGTGGAGCAGTACTACCGCGACATCCGCATCACCCAGATCTACGAAGGCTCCAGTGAAATCCAGCGCCTGCTGATCACCCGGGAACTCGATCGCTACGAAATGTGAGGGCGTACGGGATGACGGCCGTGACCTGTCCAGCAAAAGCCGAAGATGACACCCAGGTGTCATCTGGACAGTGCCGGGCGGGTGCTACGCTCCGGACAGGGATCGTGTCTGGTCCCGGTCTTGCCAAGGAATACCGTTATGGCCTCCCTGCTCGCCTGCATCGATGGATCCCCCCACGCCGAAAGCGTCTGCGACCACACCGCCTGGTTGTCGCGACGGCTGGATGCGCCCGTCACCCTGCTGCATGTGCAGGAGTCGGCCAGTAGCGGCAAGAAGGTCGCCAACGGTACCCCGGTCTACCTGGACGATGACGTCGGCGCCGGCATGGCCAAGGCGCTGCTGCTCAATGCCCGCCAGCGCCTCCTCCAGCAGGGCCTGACCTCGGCACCGCAGATCCTGCGCCGCCCCGAGGGGCTGGTGGATACCCTCAAGACCCTCGAAGGGGATACCCGCCTGCTGGTGATCGGCAAGCGCGGCGAGCGCTCCGGAGACAGTGGCATCGGCAGCCAGCTGGAGGCCGTGGTGCGCGCCGTGCACCGGCCGATCCTGATCTGCTCGGGCCCCTTCAAGCCCCCGCGCCAGTTCACCATCGCCTATGACGGTCGGGAAGCCACCCACCAGGGCATTCTGGCCCTGGCGCGCAGTCCGCTGCTGACCGGCATGAGCGGCACCCTGCTGCGGGTCGGCGAAGACGATCCGATCCTGCGCAAGCGCCTGGAAGACCTGGCGCTGCTGCTGCGCAGCGCCGGGTGCCGGGTCGACACCACCGTCGCCCATGGCGACGTTGAGCGCATCGTCCCCCGCCACCTCGACGAACGCCGGGCCGACCTGCTGATCATGGGTGCCTATAGCCACTCCTCGGTCTGGCGCTTTCTGCGCGGCAGTCGCACCACCCAGCTGCTGCACAAGACCGAAGTGCCGATGCTGCTGCTGCGCTGATCCTGGTTGCGCCAAGGCACAGTCCATCCGTCCGGGACGCGCTTCGTCGGCCAGCCGACCTCCACGCTCAAGCCCGTCCGAAAGCCGCCGAAGCAACTCTCATAGAGCCCGCCCTCCGCCGGGCTCCCCGGCGCGTTGGTAGGCCCCATGAGCACCCATGTCATCCATTTCACCGGTCCCATCAATTCCACCAGTTGCGGCCAGCTGATCGCCCACTGCTCCCAGGCGGTCCAGCAGGATGCCTCGCGGATTCTGCTGAAGATCGCCACCATGGGCGGCGACTGCAGCTACGGCTTCACGATGTACAACCTCCTGCTGTCCCTACCGCTGCCCGTGCACACCCACAACCTGGGTACCGTCGAATCCATGGGCAACATCCTGTTCCTGGCCGGCGAACACCGCACCGCCAGTCGCCACAGCAAATTCCTCTATCATTCCTTCTACTGGAATCTGAACAACTCGGTGGACCATGCGCGCATGGCCGAATACGCCATGTGCCTAGACTACGACCTGGACCTCTACGCCGGCATCGTCGCCGAGCGTACGGCCGGTGCCGCCGAAGCCCTGGACATCTACAGCTGCCTCAAGGCCAACGCCCGGCTGCTGAGTCCGGAAGCGGCCCTGACCACCGGGGTGATCCATGCGGTGGACGAGTGCCGAGTGCAGCCGGACGAGGTCACCACCTTCATCCACCTTTAAGCGGGCAATAAAAAACCCGGTGGCCCACGGCCACCGGGTTTTTTATTGCCCGCTGCTGGAGATCAGCGGCTGAAGGACACCAGGGTGTTGGGGTAGCCGACGCTGGCATCCAGGCGGCTGGCGTCGAAGAACACCCCCAGGTTGCTGGCGCCCTCCTGCACATAGCTGATCTTGAGGATCTGCCCATTGACGAGGCGTACCGAGCCACCCAGCTTGAAGGCCGAGCGATTGGCCGCGGTGGCCGGGATGGAAATGGCGGCGCCGCGACGGTAGACACCGCGATTCCAGTCGGAATTGGTGAAGTCGTTGATGGCGCTGCTGACGCTGGCGGCGCTGGTCACGCCGGTGGGCGACACGGTCACGGTCTTGGGATAGCCCACGGCGTTGCCGTTGAACGGCGTGCCCTCGGTGAAGACGCCCAGGCTGTTGCCGACCTGCACCCCGGAAATCCGCCGCACCTGGCCATCCGCGGTGGTGAGATAGGCACCGGCCTTGAAGGCGGCGCGATTCACCGCGGTACCGGGGACCGAAATAGCGGCCTTCTTGAGGAACACCCCCTTGTGCCAGTCCGGGTTGGTGAAGTCGTTGATCACCGAGGTCACGGTACCGGCGGTCGCACCGGTGCTCGGCGGAATCTGGACCCCGGCATTGCTACCGCTGTTGCCTGCGTTGCCTGCGTTGCCGGTGCTGCTGCCGCTGCCGGAATTGCCCACCGTGCCAGCGCTGCCGCCTGCCGAGCCGCTGTTGCCGGTACCGCCGGTAACCGGCGTGGTGCTGCCACTGACGACCGGACCGATGGCGGTGCAGCTGCTGTCATCCAGGTACTTGCGCAGGGTCGGCCACTGCGGCCGCTCCTGGCCATTAATCGGCTCCACCGACATGAAGTAGCTGCCCCAGCCGGGACCGGCGGCCCAGTAGGAGGCCGGGATGCAGTTCTGCTTGAGGTAGGCGAGCATGTTGTCCATCAGCAGATTCCAGCGCGGATTGTTGTCCGGGACACCGAATTCACCGATGTAGCCGCGCTTGTTGTTCTTCTTCAGCCAGTCGACGAAGGGCTTGACCCGGGTCACGCCATAGTTGGCGTCGAGCTTGTTGACGTCGGTCTTGTCGTAGCTGCCGCCGGCGTTCTCGTCGAAGTAGGAATGCGCCGAGAAGATGATGTTGTTGGCCGGATCCTTCAGCCCCAGCAGGGCGTCGTTGAATTCGGCCCAGCGGGTGGCGCTCGACCAGCCGTTGCCTTCGACGATGACCGGGCGGGTGCTGTCCACCGCGCGCACGCCATTGATGCCGTACTGGGCCGCGGTCGGCCAGTAGGCCATGGCATCGTGGGGCTCGTTCATGATGTCGTAGGCGTACAGCGAGGACTGGCCGCTCCACTGCCGCGCGATGAGGGTCATGATCTCCTGATAGCGGGCATAGGGTACGCCGCTGGTGCCGATCACCTGGCCGCGATAGCGGGCGTAGTTGTGCAGGTCGAGAATGATCTTGATGCCGTGCTTCTGCGCATAACCGAAGGTCTGGTTCACCAGGGCCACGTAGGCACTGTCCAGCGGGCCGCCCAGACGCGGCTGTAGGCGCTCCCAGATGATGGGGAAACGGATCAGCTTGACGCCCCGCGCGCTCCACTGCTGGAAGTAGGCCTCCACCGGGAAGATGTAGTTGGTGCCATTGATGCCGGGCAGCACCTGGGGCGCGAAGCCCGCACCCGACAGATTCAGACCGACCAGGCTGACAGGCTCGGCCTGGGCAACGCCAGCGGACAGCGCGAGAACGGTAGCGGCCGCGGCGAGCGGACGACGAAGGGCGGTAGCGAAGGAGCGGATAGGCGTCATGGTCGGATACTGCTTAGGGAGGCGTGGCGTCGATATCCTTTGTGTACGAGCAAAGCCTGGGTTTAGGTAAGGCCACGGGGACGTGACAAAAAAAGTACCCTGCTTCCTGCAGTTGCCTTACCCAATACAAGTCATATGCCAGGTAGCTGGAACCTTTCACTCGACCGGCAGTCCGCCTGCTTCACCGACACGCTGAAAGCCCTGTCGCAGAGCTGTTGCGGGAAACGTAACCAAATGTACGCGGCATAGGGTCGCAGCGTTGGAAAGCTGCACCTGACAAAACAATCGCGGCTTAGAGACAGAAATCTGGCGCCAGATTCATTGACATTCAAACTGGGGAATTTTCCCGGTTCGGCGCCATCCAAGGCTCAGCAACGTCTTGTATATAAGGTCCAGTCATGCGCGCAGAACAGCCGGGAACCCCTGTCTTCCGACCCACTCTCCTGGTGGTGGACGACGAGCCACTGGTCGCGGATTTCGTCCGCGAGATCCTCGAACCCGAAGGCTTCAACATCATCGCCGCTGACTCCGCCGACACCGCGTTGACGCTGTTGGAAAAGGAAGACGCCAACATCGACCTGCTGCTCACGGATATCCGTATGCCGGGCTCGATGGATGGGGCGCAGCTGGCCAACATGGTCTGCCAGCGCTGGCCAGACATGCCGATTATTGTCATGTCCGGCTACGAAACGCCGTCCACCGCGAGCATCAAGTGCCAGGTGCGCTTCTTGCCCAAGCCCTGGTCGATCGGTCAGCTGATCGATGCAGTGAACGGCGTCGCCTATTCGGTTACACCCAGCGCCTGAAGGTTAGGGAACCCCGGCGATGTGAATAGTGTCACATCGCCATCTCCACCTTGCGGACGCCACCCATGCTCGCCCTCACCCATGCCTTCGCTGCGCAACTGCCCAACATCGACTGCCTGTTCGGTCCCCTGACGCCGGATGGCGGGCTGCCGGTACAGTGTGGTCGCGCGTCCGGCGATCGCCGCCTGACCCTGATGCTGGATATCGCCCGCCTGAGGGACAGCGCCTATTGTGCCGCCCAGGCGCAGCAGGTCCGCAGCTCGCTCGGCATCCGCTAAGGGCTTCTCCTGCGCTCAGAGCGGTGGCGCCGGCCTGAGTAGTACCGCCTTGAGCGAAAAGGCCGAGGTCACACTGGCCACCCCGGGAATGCAGGTCAGGGTCTCAGCGAGAAAGTGCTGGTAGGCTGCGAGATCCTGCACCACCACCCGCAGCACATAGTCGGCATCCCCGGTCATCTGGAAACAGCTCATCACCTGGGGTGCCTTGACGATCTCCCGTTCGAAGGCGCGCAGGTAGTCGGTGGACTGCTTTTCCAGGCGCACCGAGACGAAGACACTGACACTGCCGGCCAGCCGGGTCTCGTCGAGTTGGGCGTGATACCCCTGGATGTAGCGCTCCTCCTCCAGTCGCTTGACCCGCCGTAGCGTCGGGGTCAGCGACAGCCCGATCTTCTGCGCCAGATCGCGCCAGCTGAGACGGCCATCGGCGGACAGGGCATTGAGGATGCGCAGGTCGATACGATCCAGACCAGCCATGGTGCAAAACCTCTACCGTTGTTCTTGTACTGAGTTCAATAGCACCAAAAGCCCGAGCTGCCCACCCCGAAATTGCGGCAAAACGGCTAGCGGAGCCGGCCTATACTCAGGTGACCAATAACAAGAATGCCGAGGCCTCCACCATGTGGCACCCTGCATCGCATCCGGACGGTCAACCCGTCCTGCGACCCGCCCGCACCCTCATCCAGCTGGAGGGGCGGCCATGAGCGACTACCCTCCCCTGCGCCTGCACGTCCCCGAGCCCAGTGGCCGACCGGGACGCCCCACGGATTTCAGCTATCTGCAACTCTGCCCCGCCGGCCGTGCGGAAAGGCCGCCGGTGGACGTGGCACCGGTGGATACCCGGGAACTGGCCACCCAGCTGATCCGCATCCTCGACGAAGAGGGGCGCGCCGTCGGCCCCTGGGCCAGCGAAGAAGCGCCCGAACTGCTGCTGCGGAGCCTCAGGGCCATGCTCAAGACGCGACTGTTCGATGCGCGGATGCTCAAGGCCCAGCGGCAGAAGAAGCTGTCCTTCTATATGCAATGCCTCGGCGAGGAAGCCATCGCCGTCGGCCAGACCCTGGCCTTGCGCCCGGACGACATGCATTTCCCCACCTATCGCCAGCAGGGCATCCTCATCGCCCGCGAGGCGCCGCTGGACGAGATGATCTGCCAGCTGCTGTCCAATGCCCGGGATCCGCTCAAGGGTCGCCAACTGCCGGTGATGTACTCCTACCGCGACCTCGGCTTCTTTTCCATCTCCGGCAACCTGGGCACCCAGTACATCCAGGCGGTGGGCTGGGCCATGGCTTCGGCGATCAAGGGCGATACCCGCATCGCCGCCGGCTGGATCGGCGACGGCGCCACCGCCGAAGGCGACTTCCATGCCGCCCTCACCTTCGCCCACGTCTACCGGGCGCCGGTGATCCTCAACATCGTCAACAACCAGTGGGCCATCTCCACCTTCCAGGCCATCGCCGGCGGCGAGGGCCTCACCCTGGCCACCCGTGGCCTCGGCTATGGCATCGCCGCCCTGCGGGTGGATGGCAACGACTTCCTCGCCGTGCTGGCCGCCTCGCGCTGGGCCGCCGAACGCGCCCGGCGCAACCTGGGGCCGACCCTGATCGAATGGGTGACCTACCGCGCCGGTCCCCACTCCACCTCGGACGATCCGTCCAAGTACCGTCCCGCCGATGACTGGACGCACTTCCCCCTGGGCGATCCCATCGACCTGCTCAAGGCGCACCTGATCGGTCGCGGGCTCTGGTCGGACGAACAGCACCAGGCGCTGACCGCCGAGCTGGAAGCCGAGGTGGCGACCGCGCAGAAGGCCGCCGAAGCCCACGGCACCTTTGCCAGCGATCTCGCCCCCAGCGCCGCGGACATGTTCGAGGAGGTCTACCAGGACCTGCCGCCGCACCTGCGCCGCCAACGCCAACAGCTCGGGAAGTGACGCCATGACCATACAACAGGAAACCGACCTGCCGACCCAGGCCGGCAGCCGCAGTACCCTGACCATGATCCAGGCCATCCGCTCGGCGATGGATGTGATGCTCGAACGTGACGACAACGTGGTGGTGTTCGGCGAGGACGTCGGCTACTTCGGCGGCGTCTTTCGCTGCACCGAGGGCCTGCAGGCCAAATATGGCGCCTCGCGGGTGTTCGATGCGCCCATCTCGGAGAACGGCATCGCCGGCGCCGCGGTGGGCATGGGCGCCTACGGCCTGCGCCCGGTGGCGGAGATCCAGTTCGCCGACTATGTCTACCCGGCCATCGACCAGATCGTCTCCGAGGCGGCGCGCCTGCGCTATCGCTCGGTCGGCCAGTTCACCTCGCCGCTGGTGTTCCGCATGCCCTGTGGCGGCGGCATCTATGGCGGCCAGACCCACAGCCAGAGTCCCGAGGCCATGTTCACCCAGGTATGCGGCCTGCGCACGGTGATGCCCTCCAATCCCTACGACGCCAAGGGCCTGCTGATCGCCTCCATCGAGAGCGACGACCCGGTGATCTTTCTCGAACCCAAGCGCCTCTACAACGGCCCCTTCGACGGCCATCATGATCGTCCGGTAACGCCCTGGTCGGGCCACCCGGCCAGCGCCGTGCCGGACGGCTATTACCGCGTGGAGCTGGAACGGGCCGCCGTGGTCCGTCCCGGCAAGCAGGTCACGGTGCTGACCTATGGCACCACCGTCTGGGTCGCCCTGGCGGCCGCTGCCGAGACCGGCATCGATGCCGAGGTGATCGACATCCGCAGCCTCTGGCCGCTGGACCTGCAGACCCTCACCGATTCGGTGAACAAGACCGGCCGCTGCGTGGTGGTTCACGAAGCCACCCGTACCTGCGGCTATGGCGCCGAGCTGGTGTCCCTCATGCAGGAGCACTGCTTCCATCGCCTGGAGGCGCCCATCGAGCGCGTGACCGGCTGGGACACCCCCTATCCGCATGCCCAGGAATGGGACTACTTCCCGGGTCCGTCCCGGGTCGGCGCCGCGCTCAAGCGCGTCATGGAGGTCTGAGATGGGTACCCATGTCATCAAGATGCCCGACATCGGCGAAGGCATCGCCGAGGTGGAACTGGTCAAGTGGTACGTGGCGGTAGGGGATGAAGTCGGTGAAGACCAGACCCTGGCCGACGTCATGACCGACAAGGCCATGGTGGAGATCCCTTCCCCGGTGGTGGGCCGGGTGGTCGCCCTGGGCGGCGAGCCCGGCCAGGTGCTGGCGGTGGGCGCCGAGCTGATCCGCCTGGAGGTGGCCGGTGACGGCAATCTGCGCGAAGCCAGTCGCCCCGTGCCGCTGGAAGCCGCGCCGGCGCCGCTACCCAAGGCGGAAGCGCCCAAGCCCGAGGCGGCCCCTGCTCCGCGACGCGCGGACCCGGAGCTCCCGCGCGACGACGAGCGACCGGCTTCCCGTCCGGCCCCCGGCAGTCCGCCGCTGGCGTCTCCCGCGGTGCGCCAGCACGCCTGGGACCTGGGCATCGAATTGCGCTTCGTCACCGGCAGCGGTCAGGGCGGGCGCATCCTGCATGGCGATCTGGAAGCCTATGTGCAGCAACGCGACGCCGGACTGCCACCGGCCACCGGCGGCGGTGGCCTGGCGAAACGCAGTGGCGAGGAGCGCATCCCGCTGATCGGCCTGAGACGCAAGATCGCCGAGAAGATGCAGGCCGCCAAGCGGCATATCCCCCACTTCACCTATGTGGAAGAGGTGGATGTCACCGAGCTGGAAGCCTTGCGCGCCACCCTCAACCAGCGCTGGCAGGGGCGTCGTGCCCATCTCACCCTGCTGCCCTTCCTGGCGCGCGCCCTGGTAGTGGCGGTGCGGGACTTTCCGCAGATGAATGCGCGCTTCGACGAAGACAGCAGCACCGTGACCCGCTACGGCGCCGTGCACCTGGGCATCGCCACCCAGGGCGAACAGGGTCTCGCGGTGCCGGTGGTGCGCCATGCCGAGACCCTGGATCTCTGGGGCTGCGCCCAGGAGGTGGCCCGGCTGGCCACCGCGGTGCGTGGCGGCAAGGCCGGTCGCGACGAACTGTCCGGCTCGACCCTGACCATCAGCAGCCTCGGTCCGCTGGGAGGCATCGCCTCCACGCCCATCATCAACCATCCCGAGGTGGCCATCATCGGCGTCAATCGCATCGTCGAGCGCCCGGCCTTCCGCAACGGCCTGGTGGTGCCACGCAAGCTGATGAATCTCTCCGCCTCCTTCGACCACCGGCTGATCGATGGCCAGGACGCCGCCAGCTTCATCCAGGCAGTGCGCCAGCTGCTCGAACAACCCGCCACCCTCTTCCTGGAGTAGCCATGGACACCCGACTTCTCATCATCGGCGGCGGCCCCGGCGGTTATGTCGCCGCCCTGCGCGCCGCCCAGCTGGGCATCGCCACCACCCTGGTGGAGGGCGCCGCTTTCGGCGGTACCTGCCTCAACGTCGGCTGCATTCCCTCCAAGGCGATGATCCATGTCGCCGAGGAATACCATCGCGCCAGCGGTCGCGCTGAGCAGGGCAGTCTGGGCATCCGCCACGGCCGCCCGGAGCTGGATCTTGGCCAGGCCGTGGCCTGGAAGAACGGCATCGTCGATCGTCTCACCACCGGCGTCGCCGCCCTGCTCAAGAAGCAGGGCGTGACGGTAGTCGAGGGCTGGGCCGAAATCCTCGACGGCAAGACCGTCGAGGTGCAGCGCGTCGGCGGCGAGCGGCTGCGCATCCGCACCGAGCACCTGGTGCTGGCGATGGGCTCCACCTCGGTGGAATTGCCCAGCCTGCCCTTCGGTGGTCCGGTGATATCGGCCACCGAGGCCTTATCACCCACGGAAATTCCCGAACACCTGGTGGTGGTGGGCGCCGGCTATATCGGCCTGGAACTGGGCATCGCCTATCGCAAGCTGGGCGCCCGGGTCGCGGTGGTGGAAGCCCAGTCGCGTCTGCTGCCCGGCTACGACGCCGAACTCACGGCGCCGCTGCGGCAGCGGTTGGAACGCCTGGGCATCGAGCTGCACCTGGGCTGTACCGTCGCCGGTCTGGCCGCGGACGGCGCGGGCCTGCGGATGACCCGTGGCGACGGCAAGGAAGAGGTTCTGCCGGCCCAGCGAATCCTGGTCGCCGCCGGCCGCCGCCCCCGCACCGCAGGCCTGGAGCGCCTGCCGCTGGACTACGACGGTCGCTACATCCGCGTCGACGACGGCTGTCGTACCAGCATGACCGACGTCTGGGCCATCGGTGATCTCACCGGCGAACCCCTGCTGGCCCACCGCGCCATGGCCCAGGGCGAGGTGGTGGCCGAGCTGATCGCCGGCAAGCGGCGGCGTTTCGCCCCGGTGGCCATCCCGGCGGTCTGCTACACCGATCCGGAAATCGTGGTGGTCGGCCTCACCCCCGAGCAGGCCAAGGCCCAGGGGCTGGAGACCAAGGTCGCCAGCTTTCCCTTCGCCGCCAATGGCCGTGCCCTCACCCTGGAGGCGCCGGAAGGCTTCGTGCGGGTGGTGGCCCGCGCGGACGACCACCGTATCCTCGGCTGGCAGGCCACCGGGCAGCAGGTGGCGGAACTGGCCACGGCCTTTTCCCACAGCCTGGAAATGGGCATGCAGCTGGAAGACGTCGCCGCCACCCTGCACCCCCACCCCACCCTGGGCGAAGCGGTGCAGGAAGCGGCGCTGCGGGCCCTGGGCCGGGCCCTGCACCTGTGACCGGCCGGCCGCGCGACAGCCTGGCGCGGGGCATCCTCGACGAGGCCCTGGCTGGGCTGTGCCGGCGCAGTGGTCTGGCGCCGGACGCCCTGCTCGCCGCCGAAGGCGTCCAACTAGCCGACCTGCTGCTTGGCCACGAGCGCCTCTCGGCGCCGCTGTTCGGCCAGCTGTGGTATCGCCTGGCGCGGCGTTTCGATGATGAATTCTTCGCCCTCGGTCCGCGACCGCTGCCGGCGGGCAGCTTCGCCTTTCTCTGCCAGAGTACCCGCCTGCAACCGACCCTGGGCGATGCCCTGCGGCAGAGCGTCGACTTCCTGCGGCTGACCCTTGGCGTCGACCTGCGCCTGCAGCGCAATGGCGAGCAGGTGACCCTGCGGCTGGCCCCGGGCAGTCTGCCGGGCAGCTTCGCCGTCTTCACCCTCTGGCTGATCCTGCACGGCCTGGCCTGCTGGCTGGTGGGCCGTCGCTTATCGCTGGAGGACATCCGCCAGACTGCCGCGGAGCCGCCCGCGGAGCTGCTGGCCGACTATCGGCAGCGCTTCGGCTCCAGGCTGAGCTTCGCCCGCGACGAAGACTGCCTGGTGCTGGACGCTGCCGTGCTGGGCCTGCCGATCCGCCGTACTGCCGCGGACGCGCGGCGCTTCATCGCCGCCGCGCCGGGCAATCTGCTGGTGCATTATCGCGACGACGCCGGCCTGGTCGCCCACATCCGCACCCTGTTGCGTACTGGCGCACCAGAGGACTGGCCGGACGCCGTCAGCCTGGCCGAGGCCCTGGGCCTGGCGCCCGCCACCCTGAGGCGCCAGCTGGCGGCGAGCGGCCAGACCTACCAGGGCCTCAAGGACGAACGCCGGTGCCGCCTGGCCTGTCGCCAGCTGGACCAGGGCGCCCTGCCCCTGGACGAGCTGGCCCTGCGCCTGGGTTTCGCCGATCCCCGCTCCTTCCAGCGCGCCTTTCGCAAGTGGACGGGCCTCAGTCCCCTGGGCTATCGCCAGCGCCAGACCCGGGCAGGTTAGCCGTCGGCCAACTGGGCGGCGATGGCGGCGGTATCGATCACCGAGCGCACCTCGCGGATGCGTCCGTTCTCGAAGCGATAGAAGACGTGCTCGCTGAAGCGTACGCGCCGTCCGTTCACCGCCAGTCCGAACAGCTCGCCGCGCGGCGTGCAGTCGAAATCCAGCTGCGCGGCCAGCCAGGGCGTCTCCACCACCAGCAGATGCGCAGTGAAGTACAGATCGGGAATGGCGGCATGGTCGCCTTCCAGCATGGCCTGGTAGCCAGCCAGCCCCAACGGGAGGCCGTTGTGCTCGACGGCGTCGTCGACATAACGGCCCAGCTCCGTCCAGGCCTGGCGGTTGAGGCAGTCGAGGTAGGCCTGGTAATGGCTGCCGAGTTCGGTTGCGGCGAGGGACATGACGAGTTCTCCATGGGCGTTGACTGCTACAGGGGACCGCGCCAGGCCGGCAAGGCTCCCCTCACCCGAGGCGATTCTTCACCAGACGGCCACCTTGCAGGATGACGTCGAGTCTTTCGCCCTGCCCCACCAGACAGGAGATATCAGCCAGCGGATCGCCATCCACGACCAGCAGATCGGCCAGGGCTCCGGTCGCGATACAACCCAGTTCGCCCTCGCGTTCAAGGATGCGCGCCGCGACACTGGTGGCGCTGCGCAAGGCCTCCAGATTGCCCAGCACCTCGGCGCGGATGCGCAGTTCCTGGGTCTGGTATTCGTGCATCTCGCCCAGCAGGTCGGAGCCGTAGCCCATGGGCACGCCCGCCTCGGCGAAGAATTCCAGGGCGCGACGGCCCGCCAGACGGACATCTTCGATCTTGGCCACGGAATCCGCCGGCAGCCCATAGCGGGCACCGTGCTCGGCGAGCATCTCGTAGGTCACCTGGGTGGGCACGGCGAAGGCGCCCCGCTCGCGCATCAGCTGCGCCGTCTCCCGGTCGACCAGATTGCCGTGTTCGATGGTGCGTACCCCGCACGCCACGGCGCGGCGAATGGCGCGGGCGGTATAGGCATGGGCCATCACATAGGTGTTGGCCGCCTCGGCCTCCTCGACGATGGCGCGGATCTCGGCTTCGCTGTACTGGGTATTGGCGATGGGATCAGTAGGTGAGGAAACACCGCCAGAGGCCATGATCTTGATCTGGCTGGCGCCCTGCTGCAGTTCTTCGCGCACCGCCTTGCGCACGTTGTCCACTCCGTCCACCACCCGGGCGATGGCACCGGCGCGGAAGCAGCAACTGCAGGGCTCGGTCAGCAGCAGCTCCCCGCGCGCGCGCATGTCCCCGTGGCCGCCGGTCTGCGACAGCGCCTTGCCGGAGGCGAAGATCCGCGGGCCCGGCACCAGCCCCAGGGCGATGGAGCGCGCCAGCGCCCAGTCCGCGCCGCCGGCATCGCGGACGGTGGTGAAGCCGCGTTTGAGCATGCCTTCGAGGATTGGTAGCGCGCGGTACATGATGATGGCGTTGGGCTGCAGGGCGTTGAAACCCAGGTTGGCACTGGACGCCAGCACATGCACATGGCAATCGATGAGGCCCGGCATCAGGGTGCGGCCGCCCAGGTCGATGACGGTGACACCTGCCGACGGCGCAGTGCTCTGATCGCGTACGGCGGTAATGCGCTCACCGTCCACCAAGACTTCTTTACCGCTGATCAGGGTGCCGGTGGTGAGATCGAGCAGCTTGCCGTTGCGCAGTAGTAGAGAGGTGTTTTGAGTCATGCGGATTCTCCCGAGGGTTGGCCGCTGGCGGCGTCGCGAAACAGCGCGGCGCCCCCGGCACTGATGGCCGCGGCGAACATGATGTAGAAGGCCGGCGCCAGCGGGCTGCCGGTAGCAGCGATCAGCCAGGTCACGGTAAAGGTGGCGAAGCCGCCGAACAGCGTCACCGCGAAGTTGTAGGCCACCGAGAGCCCGGTCGAGAGTACCCGGGTCGGCAACAATTCGCCGAAGGCCGCCAGCAGGCCGCCCAGATACCCGGAGATCAGCAGCCCCAGCACGGCCTGGAACACCAGCAGGGAAGCCAGACCCGGCCAGCGATTGAGCATCCAGAACAGCGGCCAGGCGGCGCAGAAGATGGCCACGGCCGACCCCAGCAGCCAGGGGCGCTTGCCATGGCGATCCGCCAGACGGCCTACCAGGGGCGTCGCCACCAGCAGTACCAGGCCACCGAGCATGCCGGCGGTGAAGCCCAGACCACTGGGCAGGCCCAGCACCCGCGTCGCATAGGACGGCAGGTAGAACAGCACGGCATAGGTGCACACCGTCCAGAGCACGACCATGGAAAAGCTGGTCGCCGTCTGCCGCGGGTAGACGCGCAGGACCTCACGCAAGGGCGATTGGGCCCGCTCGACGGTGGCATAGGCCGGCGTCTCGTCGATGCGGCTGCGGATATAGAACCCGATGGGGCCGATCAGCGAGCCGAACAGGAACGGCAGCCGCCAGCCCCAGCTCTCCAGTTGCGCCGGCGTCAACAGCGCCGACATCAGGGCGCCGAAGCCTGCCCCCAGCGCCACTGCCACGCCGATGCTGGCCTGGATCCAGCTGGAGTAATAGGCCTTCTGGCCAGCGGGTGCGTGCTCGGTGAGAAAGGCGGTGGCGCTGCCCATTTCGCCGCCGGCGGAAAAGCCCTGCAGCAGCTGGGCGAAGACGATGAGCGCGGGGGCGAACAGGCCGAGCTGGGCATAGCCCGGGGTGACCGCGATGATCAGGGTGCCGGCGGCCATCAGCAGGATGGTCAGGGACAGCGCCGCCTTGCGGCCACGGCGATCGGAGTAGATACCGAGCAGAATGCCCCCGACCGGGCGCATGAAGAAGCCGACGCCAAAGGTGGCGAGGGCCAGCAGATAGGAGGTCAGCTCATTGGCGCTCGGAAAGAACACCTTGGCGATGATCACGGAGAAGAAGCTGTAGACGGTGAAGTCGAACCACTCCAGACCGTTGCCGATCACGGTGGCGACCACCGCCTTGTTGGCCTGGCGGCGCTGGACGGCGGAAGACTGCGGAAAGGTCGTAGCGCTCTGCATTGTTGGCTCCCTGAATGCAAGTCGAGCAGGAAACTCGGGGGTCCCTGCACCGGCGACGGCAGTTTCGATAAAGGAAACAGGACGAGGATCTCCGCCCTCTGCCGCCGAGCTTAAGGGGCTACCCGGGACGCCAGAAAACGCTGATTGCAGGGGTTTGCCTGCGCCTGACGCATGCAAGAAGCATCAGTCCGACGCGCTCAGGCTTTCGTTCAGCCAGGTCTCGAAACGGCGCGCCGCCAGGCCCGGCTGACGATCGCCCGGCCACAGCAGGTAGTAACCCCCCTGCCCCTGCACGCATTCGCTACAGGCTGCCACCAGCGCACCCGAGCGCAGGTGGGTATCGATCATGGGGCGCCAACCCAGGACGATGCCGTGGCCGACAATCGCCAGATCGACCAGGATGGGGTACTGACTCACGGTGAGCCGCTGACGGATCCGTGGGGAGGAATAGCCCAGCCGCGTGAACCATTCCGCCCAGGACAGCCAGCGCCGCTGCCCGTCCTCGATCATCAGCAGGCGCTGGTCGAGCAGCTCCGGGGGCGACAGCTGACGCCCGCCCAGGTAGTCCGGCGCACAATAGGCGCCTACCCACTCGGGAAACAGCTGGCGGCCAGCCAACCCCGGGGGCGGCGGTTCACGCAGGAAATAGAGCGCCAGGTCGAATTCAGGCTTGAGCAGGGTGTCGAGGTTGTCCAGCACCCGCAGGCGTACGTCGATGCCGGGAAAGGCACTGGCGAAGCGGCCGATCAGCGGGCCCAGCCAGAGCGCGGCCACGCCCGAGGAGCAGGCCAGCACCAGTTGCTGCTCGCCGCTGATATCCATGACGTCCGCGGTGGTTTCCGCGAGCCCCGCGAGCAACTGCTGAACCCGCTCGGCATAGCGCTGCCCGGAGACGGTCAGGTGCAGCCGCTTGTGCTCTCGACGAAACAGCGCGCGACCGAGAAAGGCCTCCAGCTGCGCCACCTGACGGCTGATGGCGCTCTGCGTGAGGTTGAGCTCCTGCGCCGCCCGGGTAAAGCTGCCGAGCCTGACCGTTGCCTCGAAGGCAATCAGATTGGTCAGGGGTGGCAAGGGCTCGATACGCATCCGGAGGCTCTGCGACGCTGGGCGGAAACGGCCAGTCTAGCGCCTCTGACGAGCGCCGGGTGCGCTCAGCGATGCTCGAACTTCGCCGGCCGTTTCTCGACGAAGGCTGCCATGCCTTCCTTCTGGTCGGCGCTGGCGAACAGCGAATGGAAGACCCGGCGCTCGAAGCGGATGCCCTCGGCCAGGCTGGTCTCGAAGGCGCGATTGACACTCTCCTTGAGCAGCAGGGTCGCCGGCAGGGAGCGACTGGCGATGCCGCGGGCGGCCTCCAGGGTGCGCTCCAGCAACTCGTCGGCGGGAAACACCTGGGCGACCAGCCCGGCACGCTCGGCTTCGGCGGCGTGCAGCTGCCGCCCGGTCAGGCACAGTTCCATGGCCTTGGCCTTGCCCAGGGCGCGGGTCAGCCGCTGGGTACCGCCGATGCCCGGGATGACCCCCAGGGTGATCTCCGGCAGGCCGAAGCGCGCGGTGTCGGCGGCATAGATGAAGTCGCACAGCAGCGCCAGTTCGCAACCACCGCCCAGGGCATAGCCGGCAACGGCGGCGATCAGCGGTTTGCGCCGCTCGGCGATGCGATCGGCGACGCGGAAGTAGTCGTCCAGGTAGATCTGCGGATAGCCCTGCCCGGCCATTTCCTTGATGTCGGCGCCCGCGGCGAAGGCCTTGGCCGAGCCGGTGAGCACCACGCAACCGACCTCGGGATCGGCGTCCAGGCGCGCCAGCATGGCATCCAGTTCGTGGAGCAGCTGGGCATTGAGGGCGTTGAGCGCCTTGGGTCTATTGAGGGTGATGAGGGCGACGCGCGCCTCGATCTCCAGCAGCAGGGTCGATTCGGTAGAGGCTTCGCTCATGGTCTTGTCCTTGTCTAGTCGTTGAGTTCCAGCGCCATGGCCGTGGCCTCGCCGCCGCCGATGCAGATGGCCGCCACGCCCCGGCGCAGACCGCGCTGGCGCAGCGCCTGGATCAGGGTGACCAGGATGCGCGCACCGGACGCGCCGATGGGATGGCCCAGGGCACAGGCGCCACCGTGCACGTTCAGGCGTTCCGGGTCCAGCCCCAAGGCATCCTGAGCGGCCAGGGCCACCACGGCGAAGGCTTCGTTGATCTCGAACAGGTCGACGTCGTTCAGCTGCCAGTTGATGCGCGCGAGCAGGGTGCGGATGGCGCCGATGGGCGCGGTGGGAAAGTCGCCCGGCGCACCGGCATGGGCGGCATGGCCACGGATCGTCGCCAGCGGCCTCAGCCCTTCGCGCGCGGCTGTGCTAGCCCGCACGAGCAGCAGCGCCGCGGCGCCATCCGAGATGGAACTGGCGTTGGCCGCAGTGACGGTACCGCCTTCGCGAAAGGCCGGCCTGAGGGTGGGAATGCGTGCCGGATCGGCACGGCGGGGTTGCTCATCGGTGTCGATGCTCAGGGTCTCCTTGCGCCCCGCCACCTCCACCGCGACGATCTCGCTGGCGAAGGCACCGCTGGCCTGGGCCTGGCGCGCCCGGGCGAGGGACCGCTGGGCATAGGCATCCTGGCGTTCGCGGCCGATGCCCAGGCGCGCGGCGCAATCCTCGGCGAAGGTGCCCATCAGGCGCCCGGGTTCATAGGCGTCTTCCAGGCCGTCGAGAAACATACTGTCGATCAGGGTGCCATGGCCGAGGCGGTAGCCGCTGCGGGCCTTTTCCAGCAGATAGGGCGCGCGACTCATGCTTTCCATGCCGCCCGCCACCACCACCTCGGCACTCCCAGCGCGCAGCAGGTCATGGCCGAGGATGGCCGCCTGCATGCCCGAACCGCACATCTTGTTCAGGGTGGTGCAGCGCGTGCTCTGGGCCAGACCGGCGCCAAGCGACGCCTGGCGAGCGGGTGCCTGACCGAGGCCGGCGGGCAGCACGCAGCCCAGCAGCACCTCGTCGACCCGTTCCGGCGCCCAGCCCGCCCGTTCCAGTACGGCGCGGACCACGGCGCTACCAAGCTGCGGCGCCGACAGCGCGGCCAGTTCGCCACCCAGGGCCCCCATGGGCGTACGGGCGGCGGCGACGATGACAATGGGGTCGTTCATGAGAGGTCTCCTAGCGCGGGGCCATGCGCAGGGCACCGTCGAGACGGATCACCTCGCCGTTGAGCAAGGGATTCTCGATGATGTGGCGGACCAGGGCGGCGAATTCCTCGCCGCGGCCGAGGCGCGGCGGGAAGGGCACATTGGCGGCCAGGGCGTCGCGCACCTCGGGGGTCATGCCGGCCATCATGGGCGTCTCGAAGACGCCCGGCGCTATGGTCATGACCCGGATGCCCTGCCCGGCCAGTTCGCGCGCCGCCGGCAGGGTAAGCGCGGCGACGCCGCCCTTGGAGGCGGCATAGGCGGCCTGGCCGATCTGGCCATCGAAGGCAGCGATGGAGGCGGTGTTGATGATCACGCCGCGCTCACCGCCGGCATTGGCCTCACCCTGGGCGATGGCTGCCGCGGCCAGGCGCAGGACATTGAAGCTGCCCACCAGGTTGACGTTGATGATGCGCGCGAAGGCGGCGAGATCGTGGGGACCATTGCGCCCGAGGATGCGTGCGCCGCCGACGATGCCGGCGCAGTTGATCGCCCCCTGCAGACTGCCCCAGCGGGCCAGCACGGCATCCAAGGCGGCGCTCAGGGCCTCGGCATCGGTTACGTCCACGGCCAGCGCCAGAGCCTGGTCGCCGAGCCGTTCGGCCTGGGCCTGCACGGCCTCGGCCTGGAGATCCAGCATTGCCACCCGGGCGCCTGCCGCGATCAGTCCCTCAGCGGTGGCAGCGCCCAGGCCGGAACCGGCGCCGGTTACCAGAAAGGTTTGCTCGTCGATGCGCATGGTGGCACTCCCCAGGATGATGGACTCATCTTCGATCCTCGGCCGGGGTCGGACAAGGGCCGGAGCGCTCAGTCGCCCTGAGCGATCCGGCCCCTCGTTCACCAGGGCAGGGCTTGCCCCTGGTAGTCGAGAAAGGCACAACCGGGCCGGCCGGCCCGCGCCTCGATCGTCTCCATCAGACCGGCGACGCTATCGGCCACCGCGACCGGCGCGCTGGACCCGCCCAGTTCGGTGCGCACCCAACCCGGGTGCAGCGCCAGCACGGCGAACGCCGGCTGCTGCCCGGCGACCCAGCTCTGCAGCAGGCTGTTCAGCGCCGCCTTGCTGGCGCCATAGAGCGGCATCTCGGTGGCCCGCGCCAGGCTGACGCTGCCCATCTGCGAACTCAGACAGGCTGCCACCCCGGCCGCGGACAGCCGCGGTGCCAGGGCCTCCAGCAACCGCAGGGGCGCCACCGCATTGGTGAGGAACAACTCGCCCAGCTCCGCGACGCTCGCCCGCGGCCCGTCCTCATCCATCGGGCCCATGATCCCGGCATTGACGATCAGCCGCTCCAGCGAGCCGTCACCCAGCTCGTCCAGCAGGCGCGTGCCCAGGTCGGGATCGCGCAGATCGCCGGTCACCACCCGCAACCGTCCCTTTGCAGTCGCGGCCAGGGCATCCAACGCCGCATTCGGCGTTCGCACCACCGCCAAGACCTGAGCCCCTTGCCTCAGATAGCGCTCCACTAGCCCCAACCCTATGCCCCGCGAGGCACCTATCACCCAGACATTCATAGCCTTCTCCTCAGTCCACCAACGTGATGCGCAGATGCCGTTTCTTGCCCAGACTCACCCGCCGACCCGCGTCGCTCAGCGCCAGACGGCGGTCCGGGTCCATCACCGGTTGCTCGTCCAGGCGCAGGCCGCCGCCTTCCGCCAGTCGACGTACCGCACTGCGCGACGGTTGCACTCCCGCCTCGACCAGCAACTCGACCAGGGTGACGCCCGCGTCCAGTTGCCTGCGGCTCAGGGCGACCTCCGGCAACTGCCCGGCGCCGTCGCGATCAGCGAATACCTCGGCGGCGGCTGCCTCAGCCTCGCGTTGCGCCCGCTCGCCATGGGCCAGCCGGGTCGCCTCATTGACCAGCACGCTCTTCGCCAGATTGATTTCCGCACCGCCGAGCGCGCCAAGCCGCCGCACCTCGTCCAGCGGCAATTCGGTGAACAGGGCCAGGAAGCGCTCGACGTCGGCATCGTCGCAGTTGCGCCAGAATTGCCAGAAGTCGAAGGCCGACAGCCGTTCCTCGTTGAGCCAGACCGCGCCCTGGGCCGACTTGCCCATCTTGCGGCCGTCACGGGTGGCCAGCAGCGGCATGGTCAGGCCGTGGAGCTGGGGACCGCCCTGCCGGCGTGACAGCTCCACGCCGTTGATGATGTTGGCCCACTGGTCGGCGCCGCCCAGTTGCAGCTTGCAGCCATAGCGCCGCGACAACTCGACGAAGTCGTAGGCCTGCAACAGGGTATAGCCGAATTCCTCGAAGGACAGCGAGTGCTCGCGGTCGAGGCGATTCCTGATGGCGTCGAAGGTCAGCAGCCGGTTGATGGAGAATGCCGGCCGACGGCGCCGAGAAAATTCAGGTAGCCGAGACCATCGAGCCATTCGGCATTGTCCACCACCTGGGCGCGGCCGTGGCCATCGCCCACTTCGAGATAGCGGTGAAAAGCCTTGGCGATGCCGGCCATGTTCAGGGCGATCTGGCCGTCGGTCAGCACCGGGCGGCTGCTGTCACGAAAGCTGGGATCACCGATGCGAGTGGTGGCGCCGCCGATCAGCAGGAGGATGGGATGGCCGGCGCGCTGCAGCCAGCGCATCAGCATCAGGCCCTGCAGGTGGCCGACGTGGAGGCTGTCGGCGGTGGCGTCGAAGCCGAGATAGCCGGTCACCGGTCCACTGGCAAAGGCGCGGGCAAGGCCGTCACGATCGGTGGTCTGGTGCACGAAGCCGCGGGCTTCGAGGGTGGCGAGCAGGTCTTGCTGGGTGCTGTCCATGGGGTCTCCTGTGGCTGGACGGTGCCAGGGAGACCGGGAGAAGTTGCCTTGACCGAGCCGCCCTAGGCGGTTCGGTCATGGTGCGCAGTACCTACCACCCGATATTGATCAGGTAGTAGTAATAGGCGCTGATGGGGCAAAGGAAGGTTCGCATGGGGCGCCACGCTACCGGCTCGCCCAGCGCTTGGCAACTGCGAACCGCTCGCACTGCCGCTTCGACCAGATGTCGCACCTCCCCTGGCAGGCGCTGAACGAACGGCGACAGTGGCGTTCCGACACCTGTCCTTTGCCAGCAGTATCGAGACGCAGAGATGAACCTACCCGCTCCACCCCTAGCGATCCCCAGCGCCGACGTGGCGTTTCCAGGTGTACCTGGACAAGGCAAACCCCTTGCGTGAGAGGATCCCACCGATGAAAAGCATCACCCCGGCCAATCTGCTGCTGCTACTGCTTTGCCTCACGGTACTGGCCTACGCGACCGACCTGATCGGCTAGTCCCGGCCTGGAACACGCGCAACGAGGCGTAGCTGATGGTTGCCGTCCGGCGTCTCTTGGCCTAGCGTTCAGGCCGTGTCCGTCAGAGAACTACAGCGTCATGCCCAGCCAACTCTCCAGCACCGTCGAAAGCATCGAGCTGCTGGCGTCCCTGGATTCCGTCGCGGCGCTCCTGCGCGTCGTCTGTGATGTCAGCGGCCTTGGGGTCGCCACCGTCGCCGAGGTCACCGAGCAGCGCTGGATCGCCTGCGCGGTGGAAGATCGCATCGCCTTCGGCCTGCAACCCGGCGCCGAACTGGACCTCGAATCCACCCTCTGCAACCACGTGCGCTCCTCCCACGACGCCGTGATCATCAGCGACGTGACCCAGAACCCCACCTACTGTGATCACCCGGCGCCCGGCCTCTATGGCTGGAAGAGCTACCTGTCGGTTCCGGTGTTTCGACCCAATGGCACCTTCTTCGGCACGCTGTGCGCCTTTGATCCCCAACCCGCACCGCTGCTGGAGCAGCGCCCGGTGATCGCTACCCTGGACGGCTTTGCCCGCCTGCTGGGCGAACTCCTCGCCCGCGAAGAACAGCGTCGCGCAGAAAGTCCTGGCCCGCGTGGCGACCTCGATCTCACGCCGTTGCGCGAACAGCTCCTGGTGCTGCTGGAAGAGGATCTGCAGCGTCCGCTGCAGGCGCTGGCCAAGGACGCGCCCTTGGCTGCCGCCCAGGCGCAGCGCTGGCAAGCCGAGGTTCGGCGCCTGGCCGAGCGCAGCGCTGCGGCCGCCGACTTCGTGCGCGTACGCCTGGGCCATGGCCTGCCCCTGAAACCGACCCTGGTGGCAGGCGCCAATGAACGGCTCCTGGACCTGCTCGCCAGGCTGCGGACGCGTTTCCCCGACCAGACCCTGGGCAGCGAGTTGCCGGAGCTACCCGCCGCCCTGCGCCTCGACCTGCCGCGCCTGTTGCAGGCGGTGGAGGCGCTGCTGGAGTGGACCGCATCGCGCAACCCTGCTGGTGGCACCCTGCTGCTGCGCGGCGTGCTCGACGAACGCTGCTATCGCCTCGCCGTGGAAAGCCGCACCGCCGTGGTGGATCCCGCTACCCTGAATCAGGTGTTCCAGCCGCTGCTGACCCAGGCCGATTCCGAGCAGCCCGCCCGCCTGGACCTGGGCCTCTATCTCGCCCAGGAAATCGCCCGCGGCCATGGCGGCAGTCTGGTCGCGCGCCTGGAAGCCGGCCACCTGAGATTTCTCCTTACCCTACCCACTGCTCTGGATTGATGCCCTTGCCCTTCCCCTCTCCCCTGCTGGTGATCCGTCACGGCGAAACCGACTGGAACGCCAGCGGTCGCCTCCAGGGTCGCCAGGACATACCGCTCAACGCGCGCGGCCGTGCCCAGGCCGAAGCCGTGGGCCTGGCCCTGCGTGACCGCCTCGACATCTCTCGCTTCGCCTGCCTGAGCAGTCCGCTGCAACGCGCCAGCGCGACGCTCGATCTGATCCTGGCGCAGCTGCCGGGCACGCCGAGAAGCCTGGCCCGCGATGCGCGCCTGGCGGAAAAGGCCTTTGGTGACTGGGAGGGACTGGACATGCCGACCATCGCCCAGCGCTATCCGGAGCAGCACGCCCGACGCGTCGTCGAGCCCTATACCTTTCGGGTACCCGGTGGCGAAAGCTATGCCGATGCCGCCGAGCGGGTGCGCCCGCTGCTGGAAGAACTCCAGGGTCCCACGCTACTGGTGGCCCATGGCGCCCTGATCCGCAGCCTGCTGGTGGCGACCGGCCTGGCCAGCCTGGAGGTGGCGACCCGGATGGTCATCCACCAGGGTCGCTGGCTGGAACTCGATGCGACCGGTTATGCGTGGTACAGCGCGCCTGGCTGGGACGAACAGTCCTAACTCAGCCGCCGGGCGAACTGGCTGACCGCGCCCACCACCTGGCGGGCGCCGTCCTGGATCTCGGTGATACGCACCCCGGCGTTGCTCGCCAGATGCAGCCCCTGCTCCGCCTGCTGGCGGCTGGCGGCCATATTGCTGACAGCGGTCTGCGCCAGTTGCTGATTCTGCTGCACCACCCCGACGATCTCTTCGGTGGCTTTGCTGGTGCGCCCGGCCAGTTGCCGGACCTCGTCCGCCACCACGGCGAAACCCCGGCCCTGCTCGCCCGCCCGGGCGGCTTCGATGGCGGCGTTGAGCGCCAGCAGATTGGTCTGCTCGGCGATGCCGCTGATGGTCTTGACGATGGCGCTGATCACCAGCGACTGCTTGCCGAGGTCCTCGATGCCGTTGGCAGCGACCTGGATCTCGTCGGCGATGCGGGTCATCACCGCCACCGTGTCCTGCACCACGGCCGCACCCTGACGGGCGCTTTCGTCGGTGGTCTGGGAAATGTCGAAGGCGACCCGCGCGGCTTCGGCCACCGCCAGCTCCTGCTCCACCTGTTCGGTGATGACGGTGGCGAACTTGATGACCTTGTACAGCTCGCCGCGGGTGTTGAGCACCGGGTTGTAGGAGGCTTCCAGCCAGACCGTGCGGCCATGGCTGTCGATGCGCTTGAAGCGACTGGCCACGTAGTCACCCCGGTTGAGCCGCTCCCAGAAGGCGCGATAGTCGGCCGATTCGGCCTCTTCACGGCTGCAGAACATCCGATGGTGCTTGCCGACGATCTGCGCCAGCGAATAGCCCATGCCCTGCAGGAAGCGTTCGTTGGCGGTGAGCACCTCGCCGGACAGATTGAATTCGATCACCGCGGTGGAGCGCAGCAGCGCATTGATGATGCCCGAGTGCTCGGTGGAGACTTCCACCTGCTCGGTCCGGTCGTAGGCATAGCAGCGGATCTGCTTGACCTGGCCCTGGCTGTCACGCACCGGCGTCCAGATCGCATAGAGCCAGGCCACCCCGCCCGTGCCGCGCAACAATCGATAGATGCCACTGGCCTGGTGGCCTTCGCTGAAGCTGCGCTTCAGATCGCCGTAGCAGACCAGCTTCTTCACGTAGTCCGGAATGATCTCATCCAGATTCCGCCCGGTCAGGCTGCCGGGCGCGTAGCCCAGGCAGAGCGCGAAGTTCTCGTTGAAATCCTCGATCCGGCCCTGGGCGTCCAGCAGCAGATGCAGCGAATCCTGATGGAAGGCCGCGCTGACCTGGCGGTGTTCGGACAGTTCGGCTTCGAGATCGGCGATGCGGCGTTTGAGTGCGGAGTTGAACATGGGATCACCCAGGAAAGTTGTGTCTTCCTCTGGTTCGACGCGCCGCGGAATTTCTTGACAACTCGCTGATGAACGCCTGCACCCGGCTCCGGCAGCGGCGGCGCGGGTAGCGCGCCCCGTCTGGCGACCTCCGGCAAACACCACTCGCTCTAGCCTGCCGGTACCGCTTTGCTGAGGGACGCTTGCGGTGGCTGACAAAGCCCCGGGTAATCCGTTACCCGACCGTTCGACGAAGCGACGAGCGGTATCGTCAAACTGTCGCAGCCACGCGCTCCGGAAGGGTCTGCCGGGCCTGCCCTTCCAGACGTTTCACCAGCGCCCCGAGGTCGATCAGGGTTGCCTGGCGACTGTTGCCCGCGGATCCTACGCCCACCCAGCTCTGCGCCCGCTGCGCCGGTATTGCCCCACCCTCCCCTGGCCACTGCCAGCTGCGCGCCAGGGCATCGGCGCGCAACTCGGTAAAGGCCTCGATGGCCTCGACCCGCTGCACCACGAAACCCAGGCGCTGGCGTTGCCCTTCCACCACGATCACCTGATCGCCGGGACCGGACTCGACCGCTGTCGCGCCGGCCAGGGTCCGCAGGCAGACCAGGGTGATCTGCTGGCCGCGGACCTCCATCAATCCCAGCAACCGCGGATCCCGCTGGCCGAGGCGCAGGTAGTGCGCCGGCAGCGGCAAGACCTCCGCCACCTGCTTCAGCGGGACGGCGAACAGCAATTCGGCGAGAAAGGTCAGGCACGGCTGGCGGCGGACCTGACGACGCTCTTCGCGCAGCAGGTCGCGATCGGTGCGATAGATCCGCGCATAGGCCACCGCCGCCTCCTGGCACCCCAGGGCCAGGTGATCGATCACGATGGCCGCCTCGCCCTCCGCGGCGTTGAACACCCCGCGCAACAGCCCGGGCTGCTCCAGCCCGAAGCCAAGCAACGGCGCGCACTGCGCCGGATCCCGCCGCCACATGCCGAGCAGCCGCTGGAAGCCGAAGGCGACCCGGTACTGGCCCTGATCGCCCGCCGCTAGCACCAGCAGCTGCTCATGGTGACCCTGGGCGGGCGTGGCCAGGCCCAGCAGCTCGGACAGCTCCAGCACCGGCAAGACCTGGCCTCTGAGCTGCACCTGGTAGCGACAGCTGTCGCTGGCGAATTCGCTGGGCGTCAGCTGCGGTCGATCCACCAGCTCCTGGACCACCGCCGCATCCAGGCACAGGCGCCGCCCATCGCACTCGAACAGCAGATAGAGCCGCTCCGCTTCCGTGCCAATGGCAGCCTGCCGCTGTAGCGCCGGCGGCCTGTCGACACTGACCTCGAAGCCCGGCAAGGCGGCCAGCGCCGACAGGTCCAGCAGATGCACCAGCCGGCCGGTCTCCGCCTGCAGATGCACCTGTCCCAGCAGGCGCCCGGGCGCCCCCTGCAATTGCACGATGGCGTCATCCGCCAGCTTGAGGATGTCCACCACCCCATCGATGGCCAGGCCGAAGCGTCCACCCCCATGACGGATCACGGCGATCCGGCGCTCGTGCTCGACCGCCGGCAGCCCCAGCAGGCAATGGCCGTCCACCAGCGGCAGCGGCTGGCCGCCCAGCTCGAAGAGGCCCAGCAACCAGGGCACCGGACTCGGATGAGGCGCCAGGCGCTCCGGCCAAGGCACCACGCGTTCCAGGGCCTGGGCGGACAGGGCGACTTCCAGTTCGCCGATCCGCACCACACCCTGGGTCACGGCCGTCCTCCCCCGATCACCGGCGGGAGGCTGGTGGCCGCGTCCAGCTCCTGGATCAGCTGATTGACCCGCGCCGCATCGTCGAGCTGGGCCGCGGTGGAGCCGTTGATGGCCTCGATGGACTGCTGGGTCTTGCCCACCCCTTCGGCGATCAGGCCGAAGGCCTCGCCCACGCTGCGCGAGATCTCACTGCCCTGGGCGATGCTCTTGACCGACTCCAGGATCAGCTTGTTGATCTCCTTGGTCGCCTGGGACGACTTCTCGGCCAGCTTGCGGACCTCATCGGCCACGACCGAGAAGCCCAGGCCGTGCTCGCCGGCGCGGGCCGCCTCGATGGCGGCGTTGAAGGCCAGCATGTTGGTCTGATTGGCGATGTCGCTGATCACCTGGACGATGTCCTGGATGCCTCCGGCCGTGGTGCCGATGGCCTCCATGGCGTCCAGCGAGCGGGTCAGGGTCAGGGAACCACGCTCGGCTTCTTCCAGGGTGCGTCGGGCCATGCGGTTGGCGTCGTCGGTGGTCTCGGCGATCTGGTTGATGGAGCGGGTCAGGGCGTGCAGCGAAAGATTCATCTGCTCGATCTTCTGCCGCACGTGCTGTTCCATCTCCACCTGGCGGGTGATGTCGGTGGCGAACTTCACCACCTTGTGCACCTGGCCATCGGCGTCGAAGATGGGGTTGTAGGTGGCCTGGATCCAGATCCGCTGGCCGAACTTGCTCAGCCGCATGAAGCGCCCGCCAAACACCTCGCCCTGGGCCAGCCGCGCCCAGAACTCGCGGTACTCGCCGGAGGCGACGTGCTCCCCCTCGCAGAAGATGCGGTGATGCTGGCCGCGGATCTCCTCCAGGCGATAGCCCAGGGTCGCCAGGAAGTTGCGGTTGGCTTCGAGGATCTTGCCGGTCAGATCGAATTCGATCACCGCCTGGCCGCGGTCGACGGCCGCCACCTTGCCCGCATAGTCGCTGTTGCGAATCTGGCTTTCGGTGATGTCCACGGCGAACTTCACCACCTTGCACGGCTTGCCGTCGGCGTCGAAGATCGGGTTGTAGGTGGCCTGGATCCAGATCTCCTCGCCTCGGCTGTTGCGTCTCTTGTACACCCCGGCGTCGAATTCGCCCCGCGCCAATTTATCCCAGAACAACCGGTACTCCGCCGAGCGGGCATAGTCGTCGGGACAGAAGATGCGGTGATGCTTGCCCACCACTTCGTCGGCCTTGTAACCCAGGGCCAGCAGGAAGTTGCGGTTGGCGGTGAGCACCGTGCCGTCGAGGGAGAATTCGGCGATGGCCTGGGAGCGGTCGATGGCCGCCACCTTGCCTTCGTAGTCGCTGTTGCGCAGCTGACTCTCGGTGACGTCGCTGGCGAACTTGACCACCTTGTACGGCTTGCCCTCGGCATCGAGGATGGGGTTGTAGGTGGCCTGGATCCACACCTGGCGGCCGTCGCTGGCGCGTCTCTTGTACAGCCCGGCATCGAAATCGCCGCGGCCGAGCTTTTCCCAGAACAGCCGATAGCCCGGCGAACGGGCAAGCTCGGGTTCGCAGAAGATCCGGTGATGCTTGCCACACACCTCGTCCAGGCTGTAACCCAGAGCCGACAGGAAGTTCTCGTTGGCCGTCAGGATGTTGCCGTGCAGATCGAATTCGATCACCGCCTGGGCACGGTCGATGGCGGCCATCTTGCCTGCGAACTCGGCGGCCTGCAGTTGCGCATCGGTCACATCGATGGCGAACTTCACCACCTTGTAGGGTCGACCTTCGCTGTCGAGGATGGGGTTGTAGGTGGCCTGGATCCAGATCGGCCGCCCATCGCGGCGGATGCGCTTGTAGACCCCGGTGTCGAAGACACCCTGCCCCAGGCGATTCCACAGCAGGGCGTACTCCGCCGAACGCGCGTATTCGGCCGGGCACATCAGGCTGTGATGACGCCCGCGCAACTCGTCCAGCGCGTAGCCGGTCATGCCAAGGAAGTTGTCGTTGGCCCAGAGCACGTTGCCCTGCAGATCGAATTCGATCACCGCCTGGGAGCGATGGATGGCTTCGATCTTGCCTTCGTACTCGACCGCCTGCAGCCGCGTCTCGGTGATGTCGGTGGCGAACTTGATGATGCGCTGCGGGCGCCCCTGCGCATCCAGCAACGGATTGTAGGTGGCGCGAATCCACCTCAGACTGCCGTCCTTGTGCTTGCGGCGATAGACACCGCTGTGGAACTCGCCGCGCGCCAACGCCGCCCAGAAGTCCTGATAGTCCTCGCTCTCCGCCACCCCGGGCGGGCAGAACAGGCGGTGCTGCCGCCCGCTGATCTCGTCGAGGCGATAGCCGAAGGTCTGCAGGAAGTTGTCGTTGGCATGAAGGATCGTGCCCTGCAGATCGAATTCGATCACCGCCAGGGAGCGGTCCAGCGCCTGGCGCAGGGCGTGATAGGTGGAGGCATCGTCGACAGCGGCGGATTCGGCAGAGGCGGAAAACATGGGCAGCTCCAGGAGAGAACTCGGCGAACAGGTTATCGGCAATCGCGATAACAAATTGAGTACCGCCTATCCTAGAGATGTTTGCTCCTGGCGGATTGCCAGTAGTCGTCCGATGAACGCCCTCAAGTTTCCCTCCGACGTTCAGACCACCAGCTTGGCGCCTATGACCAGCAGCATGACCGCCAGACAGGGCCGCAGCACGCCATCCGGTACGCGTCCGGAGAGATGGCTGCCCAGGAAGATCCCCGGCAAGGAACCCAGCAGCAGAAAGCCCAGGACATGCCAATCCAGATTGCCCAGCCCCGCGTGACCGAGTCCCGCCACTAGCGTCAGGGGTACCGCATGGGCGATCTCGGTGCCGACCAGGCGCCGGGTCGCCATCAGCGGATAGAGCAGGAACAGCGCCACCGTGCCCAGGGCCCCAGCGCCGATGGAAGTCAGGGTCACCATAAAGCCCAGCACTGCGCCGGTAAGTACCGTCAGGGCATTGAGCCGCCGGGCACTCAGGTGGAATCTGTCGCTGGCATGGCGGTTGGCAAAGGCGAAGATCTGCTTTTTGAAGAGAATGGCCAGGGCCGTCAAAAGCAGCACGATGCCCAGGGCATGCTTGATGAGGGCATTGGTAGCGTGCTGATCACCGGGCAGCAGGGCCAGGGCGAGTAGCGTCAGGGCGGCGGTGGGTACGCTGCCGGCGGCCAGCCAGCCGGTCACCGTCCAGTCGATGTTGCGGTTGCGCTGGTGGACGAAGACGCCGCCCGCCTTGGTGATGGCGGCATAGAGCAGATCGGTGCCTACCGCTGCCGCGGGGTTGATCCCGAACCAGAGCAGGATGGGGGTCATCAGCGAGCCACCACCCACGCCCGTCATGCCAACGATGAAGCCAACCACCAGCCCCGCGATCACGAAGCCCAACGCCCCTACTTCCATTACAGCCCCAATTGCCGTTGTCGGCTCATCTTGCGGCCGCACAGGATAACCACTCAGGTTATACCCACCTATATTGAAAGGGTCTTTGCTTATAACCGATAACACTAAATTCCCGGGTCACCGGCTCTGGTGGGCATTCAGATAGGCCGCTACCTCTTCGTCGCCATAGCCGGCGTGCCGGGCATGGGCCTCGATCGCGGCGCGGCAGGCGGGATCGGTAACGGTCGCCGGCATGACGGTGCCGCAGGGCGCCAGGCTCGCCTGCGCCAGGAAGCTCTCGAGATCCTGCTTGTGTTCGTCCGCGACCGGGTGGGTCCCCGTGGTGGGTGCATGGGCCGCTACCGGAGGCGTGGTGGTCGCCACCACGGCCGGCTCGCTGCTGGTGGAATCGCTACGGTGAGTGGTGGCCACTGCAGCCACTACCAGCAGGCCGAAACCTGCGGTCAACACCAGCAACTTGTGAGTTGAAGTCCCGCTCATGATTTTTTCTTCCCTATGAAAAAGCTGACAGCTCGGACCTGAAAACGACATGAGCTGCCGAAAGTCCGACTTTTAACCAATCAAGTCAGACAATATTTTTCCAGCCTGTGTTCAGTCAAAGGCGGCGCATGCCACACTCGGCGGTATCAGGAGACAGGAGCGGCTCATGCAGCACAAGGATTTCATTGGCCCCCGATTGCGCCAGCTCAGCGCGGACCTTTCGTTCGCCGATCGCCTGGCGGAGAGTGCCCAGGTCGATCTCAATGCCGACCTGAAGCGCCGGGTCCGGGAAGACCTCGAACGGGCGCTGCGCGAGGTCGGTCAGCTCAGCGAAGAGCAGACCCTCTGGCTGAACTGGGCGACCAGCTAACCTGGCACGCCTGCCGTCGTCGCGCTGTAACGCGCGGCTGCTATCTGTAGCGGCAGCCACCCTCTGGAGCCGAGCATGATAGCGGAATACGAAATCAGTGACGACATCGCCCACGTCGTCGGGGGCGCCTTGATCAGCCTGGTACTGTTCAGTGGCGGAGCCATTGGCGGCGCCCTGTTCCTGCTGGCCGAGACCTTCAACTGACCGTCCGTCGCCAGACCCGCCGCTCCCGTAGCAATGGCGAGGCCGTCCTTGACCGGGTGGGTGTTCGACCGCACAGCCGTCACTCGCCCCGAATCCGCCCGAATCTTGCATTACCCGCCCGCCGCATTAGTCTTGAAAGTGTCAATAACAATAAGTGCAGACGGCAAGAGGTCGGATCATGCGCACCCAACTGACCCGCTCGATCACCCTGTTCGACAGCCCGGATCATCAGCCTGCGACCGCAGAGGTCTCCTCCGCGCCGGGCAATCGCAAGCGCAACCTGCAGAGGTGGACCAGGGCCTTGGTATTCGGCACCTCGTTCGCCGTCGCGCTCTGTGCGCCGCTGCTACGGCATCTGCACTGAGACCAGGTACCAGCACTGGACGCCCGCTGGCCGCCACCTGAATCCCAGGCACAAAAAAACCGGCGCTGGGCCGGTCTTCTGCTGTGCATCTTGATTGGTGCGGACGGAGAGACTCGAACTCTCACACCTTGCGGCGCCAGAACCTAAATCTGGTGTGTCTACCAATTCCACCACGTCCGCGAGACGCTTGAAAGACGAACGCCAGACACAAGGTCTGGCGTTCGCTGAATATGGGGTGGACGATGGGAATCGAACCCACGACACCAGGAGCCACAATCCTGTGCTCTACCAACTGAGCTACGCCCACCATATCTTACGTGCTTGCCGTCGCCGAACCGCCAATGGCGCGCCCGGCAGGACTCGAACCTGCGACCATCCGCTTAGAAGGCGGATGCTCTATCCAGCTGAGCTACGGGCGCCTGTTACGGCAGCTGCCCTAGCAGAGACCTCCTTGGTGAGAAGCCTCTTGCCTGGCCCTTGTCAGTGACTTGGGCTGTGCTCGGCAAGCGGGGCGAATGTTATAAAGCTGCCGCCGGGCCGTCAACTAATTTTTTAAAAATTTTTAAGCAGAAGAATGAGTTAGCCGCCGCAGAGGCTTCTCTGTTGCCAGCGGGCCCGTCCATGCGAAAATAGCCGACCTCTTTCCGTCACCACCAGAAATCGCCCATGACCGCCCAACTGATCGACGGCAAGTCCATTGCCGCCCGCCTGCGCCAGGATATTGCCCAGCGAGTCTCTCAACGTCGTAGCGCCGGACTGCGCGCCCCTGGTCTCGCCGTCATCCTGGTCGGCAACGATCCCGCCTCGAGCGTCTATGTGGCGCACAAGCGCAAGGATTGCGAAGAGGTCGGTTTCGACTCCTATGCCCATGATCTGCCGGCCAGCACCACCCAGGCAGAACTGGAAGCCCTGATCGACCGACTCAACGACGACACCAGCGTCGACGGCATCCTGCTGCAGTTGCCGCTGCCCGCGCACCTGGATGCCACCCAACTGCTGGAACGCATCCGCACCGACAAGGACGTCGACGGCTTCCATCCCTACAACCTGGGTCGCCTGGCCCAGCGCAATCCCCAGCTGCGCCCCTGCACGCCGAAGGGCATCATGACCCTGCTGCACAGCACCGGCGTCGACCTCTATGGGCTGGATGCGGTGGTGGTCGGCGCCTCCAACATCGTCGGTCGGCCCATGGCGCTGGAACTGTTGCTGGCCGGTTGCACCTCCACCGTGACCCACAGATTCACCCGTTCCCTCGAACACCACGTCAGCCAGGCCGATCTGGTGGTGGTCGCCGTGGGCAAGCCGGGACTGGTCAAGGGTGAATGGATCAAGCCCGGCGCCATCGTCATCGACGTGGGCATCAATCGCCAGGCCGACGGCCGCCTGGTGGGCGACGTGGAATTCGACAGTGCCTGCGAGCGCGCCAGCTGGATCACCCCGGTTCCCGGTGGCGTCGGCCCGATGACGCGAGCCTGCCTGCTGGAAAACACGCTGTACGCGGCCGAGCAGCTGCACAGCTAGCAAAACGGGCCCCGCAGGGCCCGTTTTCTATTCAGCCAACCCTCAGGGCAGCCAGGACTTCACGCGATCCGGATGGGCGGCGATCCAGGCCTTGGCGGCCTCTTCCGGCTTCTTGCCCTCTTCCACCGCCAGCATCACCTCGTTCACCTCACCCGGCTGCCAGGCGAACTTCTTCAGGAAATCCCAGACCGGCTTGGCCTTGGCTTCCAGCGCGGGGTTGGCCACGGTGTCCACATGCTCGGAGCCACCGAATACGCCCTTGGGATCTTCGAGGAACTTCAGCTTCCACTTGGCGAACATCCAGTGTGGCACCCAGCCCGTCACCACGACCGGCTTCTGGTCCTTCTCGGCCCGGGTCAGCTCGGCGATCATGCCGCTGCCCGAACTGGCCACCAGCTTGTAGTCCAGGCCATAGTCCTTGATCGCCTGGTCGGCCTTGAGCATGACCCCGGCACCGGCGTCGATACCGACGATCCGGCCACCGAAGTCGGCCTTCTGCGCCTGCAGATCGGCGATGCTGTTGGCCTTGACGTACTCCGGCACGATCAGACCGATCTTGGCGTCGGGGGTGTTGACGTTCAGATCGACCACCTGGTCCTTCATCTTCTCGTAGTAGGCGCCATGGGTGACCGGCAACCAGGCGGACAGCATGGCGTCGAGCTTGCCGCGCGCCACGCCCTGCCACATGATGCCGGCGGCTACCGGCATGAGCTTGACCTCGTAGCCCAGATTCTGGCGGATCACTTCAGCTGCGGTATGGGTGGTGGCCACGCTATCGGCCCAGCCATCGACGTAGCCGATGGTGATTTCGGGCTTGGCCGCCTGGGCCAGGCTCATGGCCGAGGTCAACGCGACACCGAGTCCTATTCCCAACAGTTTCTTCACCATGCTCATGCAGCAGTCCTCTCGCTATGGAAGTCGGGCGGTTGCCCCACCGCCATCATTCGGGCAATGCAAGATGGCCACTACCGTCTGGGCGACGCATAGCGACCGGTTAGCGACAAGAGCCGCACTTTTCACGACATGCGATGTCGCTTGACGCAGCCCGTCGACCGCTCTGTAATCGACGCCGCGCAGAAACCTGCACCTGCCGATGCAACCTATTGGCGGGCCGTTGTCTTACCTACGCTCTCAAGCCCTCTGAAAGGACTCTGTCCATGCGTCTTTCGTTGCGCGTCGCCGCCCTGCTGGGCGCGCTGTTTTCCGGTCTCTGGGGTACCGCGCACGCGGCCGCCGAAGTGGATGCCGCCACCTATGGCTATCCACTGGTCAATCCTTTCGAAGCCACCATCGTCACCACGCCGGAAAAATTCCGTCCCGAGCTGCCGCCCGAAAGCACCATCGACCAGGATGACTACAGCCTCAACCTGCGTCCGGAACGGGAATATCAGCTGCCCGGCAACTTCTGGCCGGTGAAGAAATTCCACTACCGTCTTGCCCGCCAGGACCATCCGGCACCGCTGATCTTTCTGATCGCCGGCACCGGGGCCAACTATTCCTCGAGTACCCAGGAATACCTCAAGCGGCTGTATTACGCGGCCGGCTACCACGTGGTGCAGCTGTCTTCGCCCACCAGCTGGGACTTCATGGTGTCGGTGTCGCGCACCGCCACCCCGGGCTACACCCCGCACGATGCCGAGGATCTCTATCGCGCCATGCAGGCGGTGCGTGCCCAGCATCCCAAGCTGCCGGTCACCGACTACTACCTGACCGGCTACAGCCTGGGCGGCCTGGACGCCGCCTTCGTCTCCTACCTGGACGAGAGCCAGCGCAGCTTCAACTTCAAGAAGGTGCTGATGGTCAATCCGCCGGTCAATCTGCTGACCTCGGTACGCAACCTGGATCGCCTGGTGCAGACCGAGGTGAAGGGCGTCACCAACAACCGCACCTTCTACGAGCTGATCCTGTCGAAGCTGACCCGCTACTTCCAGGAGAAGGGCTACGTCGACTTCAACGACGCCGTGGTGCGCGACTTCCAGCGCTCGCCGGAGCGACTGAGCAACGAAGAGCTGGCCATGCTGATCGGCTCGTCCTTCCGCTTCTCGGCGGCTGACATCGCCTTCACGTCCGACCTGATCAACCGCCGCGGCCTGATCACCCTGCCGACCTACCCCATCAGCGAGGGCACCAGCCTGACACGCTTCTTCGCCCGTTCGCTGCAGTGCGATTTCGACTGCTACATGACCGAGCAGGTAATGCCGTTCTGGCAGAAGAACTTCAAGGGGCAGAACCTCGACGATCTGGCGCGCAAGTCCAGCCTCACCGCGCTGGAAGACTATCTGAAGAGCAGCCCGAAGATCGGCGTAATGCACAATGCCGACGACATCATCCTCGGCCCGGGCGACCTCGGTTTCCTGCGCAAGACCTTTGGCGATCGCTTGACCGTCTATCCCCACGGCGGCCATTGCGGCAATCTCAACTACCGCGTCAACGCGAACGCCATGCTGGAGTTCTTCGCCCGTGGTTAAGTCCCTGCTCGCTCTCCTCCTGCTGGCCAGTGCCTCGGTCTTCGCCGCCGAATCGAGTCCGCCGCCCTCCTCCACCCTGACCATCGGCTCGGACACCATGCCGGCCGCGCCGGTGGGCGCCGATGGCTTCAGCAATCCGCTGTCGACCCTCAAGTACAACCCGGGTCTGGACCAGCGCGAATTCGAACGGGCGTCCCTGGTCGCCCTGGATGTCTACGATCCCTTCGAATCCTGGAATCGCCACGTCTACCATTTCAACTATCGGCTGGACGAGTGGGTCCTGCTGCCGGTGGTCAACGGCTATCGCTGGATCACCCCGCGCTTCGTACGCTCGGGCGTGAGCAACTTCTTCAGCAACCTGGGCGACATCAACAACCTGCTCAATAGCGTGCTGCAGTTCAAGGGCCGCCGCGCCCTGGACACCACCGGCCGCCTGCTGCTCAACACCACCATCGGGGTGTTCGGCCTGTGGGACCCGGCGACTCGCGTCGGGCTGATCAAGCAGCCGGAAGACTTTGGCCAGACCCTGGGCTTCTATGGGGTTGGCAATGGCCCCTACCTGATGCTGCCGGTCCTCGGCCCGTCCAACCTGCGCGATACCGGCGGTCTGGCGGTGGATTTCGCCGCTGAAGCCCAGGTGAACTTCCTCAACGTCAGCGACGAAAGCGGTCGTCATCCGGAGATCATGGTGCTGCGCGGCATCAACCTCAGGTACGTGACCGACATGAGATACGGCCAGCTCAACTCGCCCTTCGAGTACGAGAAGATTCGCTATTTCTACACCAAGGCGCGGGAACTGCAGATCGCCGAATAAGGCTAGGCGCGGGTGAGAAAGGCCCGCAACTCGGGCAGGCGGGCCAGGGCATCGGTCCGCCCCAGCGCCATGAGTTCCTGGCAGTAGGCCGCCTCGAACAGCAGATAGCTGAGCAGCGCACTGCCCGAAGGCCGATTCACCCCGATCCCCCGCAGCAACTGCCGCAACGCCGGTGGCAGGCGCTTGCGGTGCCGGGTGGCGATGTCCGCCAGCGGCTGGCTGGGCGAGATCACCAGCATGTCCACAGGGCGGCAGAAGCGTCCGCTGACCGGATCCCCTACCGGCAGGGCGCTACTCAGCAGATTGAGGCGGCGCAGGGTTTCGGTATCGCTGTCCAAGGCATCGACGAAGGTGCTGTTGAGCAGGTGACCGCCGATCTGCGCCACCGTCGGTGGTCGGCCCTGCAGGCCGTGCTCGTGCCCCCCTGGCGCGCCGAGTCCGATCACCAGGATGCGCTCCGCTCCCAGATGCAGCGCCGGACTGATGGGCGCCGTCTGCCGCACCGAACCATCGCCCAGGTACTCACGCCCGACCTTCACCGGCGGAAAGAACAGCGGAATGGCCGTGCTGGCCAGCAAATGGTCGACCGCCAGCCGTGCCGGCACCCCGACGCGCCGATGACGAAACCAGGGATCGAGCGCGCCATGACTCTGGTAGAAGGTCATCGCCTGGCCCGAGGCATAGCCGAAGGCCGTGACCGCCACGGCTCGCAGGGCGCGTTGGCGCAAGGCCGCGGTGATCCCGGAGAAATCCAGCTCGCGGCTGAGCAGCGCCCGCAGGGGCGCGTTGTCGAGCAGGGCCAGGGGTTCCTGGCGCCAGGCGCCGCACAGCGTCTGCAGGCCGAAACGCGCGGCCTGGCGGCTCGCCCCGGCCCAGTCGCTGCGATAGATCATCGTCGTTTTCAGGTTCGACCAGACCGCCGCCAGGCGATCCACCGCACGGCCGAAATCCAGTGCGCCGCAGCCCAGCACGGCGGCATTGAGCGCGCCCGCCGAGGTACCGACGAGGATCGGGAAGGGATTGTCGGAACGGACCGCCAGGGTATCGGCCACCACCTGCAGCACCCCGACCTGATAGGCGGCCCGCGCGCCACCGCCGGCCAGAATCAGCCCGGTGCGCCGCTCGCCGCCCAGACTCATCTAGCGCTTCTTCTTCGGATAGAGCTTGGGCTCACCGGGCGGACGGGTCTTGAACCGCCGATGGGCCCAGAGGTACTGCTCGGGGAGCTCGCTGACGCAGCGCTCGACCCAGTGATTGATGCGCAGGCAGTCGGCTTCCTCGCTCTCGCCGGGGAAGTCGGCCAGCGGCGGATGAACGACCAGGCGATAGCCCGAACCGTCCGCCAGGCGCTCCTGGGTGAAGGGCAGCACCCGTGCCCGCCCCAGCCGGGCGAACTTGGTGGTGGCCGTCACCGTGGCCGCCTGGATGCCGAACAGCGGCACGAACAGACTCTGCTTGGCGCCGTAGTCCTGGTCGGGCGCATACCAGATGGCCCGTCCGGCGCGCAGTACCTTGAGCATGGTGCGCACGTCCTCGCGCTCAATGGCGGTGGCGTCCTGATTGTGGCGCTCGCGACCGCGGCGCTGGATGAAGTCGAACAGCGGATTCTTGTGCTGGCGGTACATGCCATCGATGGTGTGCCGCTGCCCGAGCAGCGCCGCGCCGATTTCCAGGGTGGTGAAATGCAGCGCCATGAGGATCACCCCCTGACCTTCGCGCTGCGCGGCCTGCAGATGCTCGATGCCTTCGATATGGGCCAGGCGGGCCAGGCGCTGGCGAGGCCACCACCAGCTCATGGCCATCTCCAGCAGGGCCATGGCGCTGCTGGCGAAGTTGCGCCGCAGCAGGCGATCGCGCGCCCGCTCGTCGAGCTGGGGAAAGCAGAGTTCCAGATTGCGGCGGGCGATGGCGCGGCGCTGACCGGCGACGTGATAGAAGAGCCAGCCGAGTCCCTGGCCGAGTCGCAGCAGCACGGCATAGGGCAGTTGCACCAGCAACCAGAGCAGCCCCAGCCCCAACCAGAGCGGCCAATAACGTGGATTGAGAAAGGCGAGGCGGAAAGACGGCCGCTCCATCGGAACTCCTGCATGAAAAAGTCGCGCCATTCTACAGGGCTCGCGCAGATTTCCCGTAGCCTTCACAGTCATGGTCCCCCGGACCCGGTGAGGGTTGCGACACGCGGGGCATCCCGCTATAAGTCCCGCCATCCAAGCACAAGTACCCACCATGACCGCAGCCGATCCTTCCGAAAGCGACTCCGTCTTCCAGCTCAAGGGCAACATGCTCGCCGTGACCGTGCTGGAGCTTCTCCGCAATGACCTGGGGCGCCTGGACCGGCAACTGGCCCAGAAGGTCGCCCAGGCCCCCAATTTCTTCCAGGAAACGCCGCTGGTACTGGGCCTCGACAAGCTCGCCGAGGATGCCGGCCCGCTCGACCTGGGCGCCCTTCTCGACCTCTGCCGCCGGCACGGCCTGCGCACCCTGGCCCTGCGCGCCAGTCGCAGCGGGGACCTGGCCGCCGCCAACGACTACGACCTGCCGATCCTGCCAGCCAGTTCCGGCGGGCGTGAGCGCCAGGTCGAACCGCGCGATCGCGAGCCGGTCAAGCCGGCGGAGCCGCCCAAACCGGCCGTACCGACGATCAATCCGACCAAGATCATCACCGCCCCGGTGCGCGGCGGCGTGCAGCTCTATGCCCCGGCCGGTGACCTGGTGGTGCTGGCGCCGGTCAGTCCGGGCGCCGAATTGCTCGCCGACGGCAACATCCATGTCTATGGCCCCATGCGCGGCCGAGCGCTGGCCGGGGTAAAAGGTGATACTAAAGCGCGGATTTTCTGCCAGCAGCTGACTGCGGAACTGCTCTCCATTGCCGGCCAGTACAAGGTCGCCGAGGACCTGCGACGCCATCCACAATGGGGCAATCCGGTACAGGTCAGCCTGGTGGGAGATGTGTTGAACATCACCCGT
This sequence comes from Pseudomonas sp. BAV 4579, assembly GCF_009765395.1. Classification (NCBI taxonomy): domain Bacteria; kingdom Pseudomonadati; phylum Pseudomonadota; class Gammaproteobacteria; order Pseudomonadales; family Pseudomonadaceae; genus Pseudomonas; species Pseudomonas sp. BAV 4579. The sequence continues at coordinate 44,696 of NZ_WHOV01000012.1, forward strand.
CTTTGACGGATACTTCCGCGAATTTTTCGCACTTGGCGCCTAAGCCGCCAACGGCAACACGAAGCGCGACACTGCCTGCAATCTCGTCACCGAGGGCACCGAGTCGCTTCAGTTATTCCTTTCGATCAAGGTGAATCAGTTTGGCCAAAGTACTCGTAGTCACCTCCGGCAAGGGCGGCGTCGGCAAGACCACCAGCAGCGCCGCCATCGGTACCGGTCTCGCCCTGCGCGGCCACAAGACCGTCATCGTCGACTTCGACGTCGGCCTGCGTAACCTCGACCTGATTATGGGCTGCGAGCGCCGCGTGGTGTACGACTTCGTCAACGTGATCAACAACGAAGCCACCCTGAGCCAGGCCCTGATCAAGGACAAGCGCCTCGAAAACCTGTTCGTGCTGGCCGCCAGCCAGACCCGTGACAAGGACGCCCTGACCCAGGACGGCGTCGAGCGCGTGATCAACGAACTCAAGCAGACCTTCGAGTTCATCGTCTGCGACTCCCCGGCCGGCATCGAGAAGGGTGCCCACCTGGCGATGTACTTCGCCGACGAGGCCATCGTCGTCACCAACCCCGAAGTCTCCTCGGTCCGCGACTCCGACCGCATGCTCGGCCTGCTGGCCAGCAAGTCGCGCCGCGCGGAAAAGGGCGAGGAAGCCATCAAGGAACACCTGTTGCTGACCCGCTACAACCCCGAGCGCGTCACCAAGGGCGAAATGCTCGGCGTCGAGGACGTGGAAGAGATCCTGTCCATTCGTCTGCTCGGCGTGATCCCCGAATCCCAGGCGGTGCTCAAGGCGTCGAATCAGGGTATCCCGGTAATTCTCGACGAACAGAGCGACGCCGGTCAGGCCTACAGTGATACCGTGGAACGACTGCTCGGCAAGGAAGTGGCCTATCGCTTCCTCGACGTGAAGAAGAAAGGCTTCCTGCAACGTCTGTTCGGGGGTGGTAGCGAATGAACATCTTCGACTTCTTTCGCGATCGGAAGAAGCAGAACAGCGCTTCGATAGCCAAGGAGCGGCTGCAGATCATCGTGGCCCACGAACGCGGTCGCCACGAGCAGCCGGACTATCTGCCGCAATTGCAGAAAGACCTGCTGGAAGTGATCCGCAAGTACGTGCCCATCGAGCAGGACCAGATCCAGGTCGAACTGGAGAACCAGGGCAGTTGCTCGATCCTCGAACTCAACATCACCCTGCCCGACCGCTAAGGCGAGCGCAGCAGGACAGCGGCGGCCCCAGGGCCGCCGCTGGCGTTTAAGCCATGGCGAATCCTCGGTACCTGCCCAGCGCGGTGCCGCGATTCGCCGCCAGGCCCCAGGAAGCCCATGCCCCTCTCCAACATCCGCATCATTCACCAGGACGCCGCCCTGCTGGTGGTCGACAAGCCCACCCTGCTGCTGTCGGTCCCCGGTCGCGCCGAAGACAACCGCGACTGCCTGGTGACCCGCCTGCAGGAAAACGGCTATCCCGAGGCGCGCATCGTCCATCGTCTGGACTGGGAGACCTCCGGCGTCATCGTGCTGGCGCGGGATGCCGACAGCCATCGCGAGCTGTCCCGGCAATTCCATGATCGCGAAACGGAAAAGGCCTACATCGCCCTCTGCTGGGGCGAACCGGAGGCCAACAGCGGCCGCATCGAATTGCCGCTGCGCTACGACCCGCCGACCAAGCCGCGCCATGTGGTGGATCACGAACTGGGACGCCATGCCCTGACCTTCTGGCAGGTGCTGGAGCGCCATGGCCACTACAGCCGGGTGGAGCTCACGCCCATTACCGGCCGCTCCCATCAGCTGCGCGTCCATATGCTCAGCATCGGGCATCCGCTGCTGGGCGATCAGCTCTATGCCGAGGGCGAGGCGCTGGCGGCTCAGCCACGCCTCTGCCTGCACGCCAGCCTGCTGAGGCTGACCCACCCCCTTTCGGGCGAGCGGATGAGCTTTACCAGTCCCGCGCCTTTCTAACCCTCGGCGCTGGCATACTGAGGCACTCAGCCAGAGGAGTGCCGCTTGTCTCACTGGACGTCCTACTACACCGCCACCGCCGCGGGCGGTCCGCGCGAGACCCTGCTGCAGGCACTCTCATCCCGCTCAGATCCGCCAGGATTGGCACTGGATCTGGGCTGTGGCACCGGGCGCGACACCCTCGTCCTGCTGGAACGCGGCTGGCAGGTGCTGGCGGTGGATGCCGAGGCCGAGGCGCTGAGCACCCTGCGCGAGCGCACGCCGGCCCTGCTGCAGCCACGCCTGGAAACCCGCCAGGCACGCTTCGAAACGCTCGAAATCCCTCCCTGCGACCTCGTCAATTCCAGCTTCGCCCTGCCCTTTTGCGAGCCAGCGCGCTTCTCGCTGCTCTGGACCGGGATCACCGCGGCGGTGCGCCCGGGTGGCCTGTTCTGCGGCCAGCTGTTCGGCGAGCGGGACAGCTGGGCCAGCAAGGGGGTGACGGTCGTCGACGCCGCGCACCTGCAGCAGCTGCTGCGGGACTGGGACGTCCTGCTGCAGCGGGAAGAGGAAGAGGACGGCCATACCGCGGTCGGGCGCCCCAAGCACTGGCACATCCATCACCTGGTGCTGCGGCGGCGCTGAGTCCTGAGCTGCCGCCAGGCCTGGGCGCTACGCTCGACTCCCCTCGGTCCAGAACCTAGACTGGACGCCTTGTCGTCCGGAGTCGTCCATGCGTACCGATCAGATCCAAGGCCTCATCGATTTCCTCTCCACTTCGCCCACGCCCTTCCACGCCACCGCGACCCTCGCGCGCCGTCTCGAAGCCGCCGGCTACCAGCGCCTGGACGAGCGTGAAAGCTGGTCCGTGCAATCGGGTGGACGCTACTACGTCACCCGCAATGACTCCTCGCTGATCGCCGTGCGCCTGGGTGCCCAACCACTGGAGCGCGGCCTGCGCCTGGTCGGCGCCCATACCGACAGCCCCTGTCTCAAGGTCAAGCCGCAGCCGGAGCTGCAGCGCCAGGGCTTCTGGCAACTGGGCGTCGAGGTCTATGGCGGCCTGCTGATGGCGCCCTGGTTCGACCGCGACCTGTCCCTGGCGGGCCGGGTGACCTATCGCGCCGAGGGCCGGGTGCAGAGTCGGCTGATCGACTTCCGCAAGCCGCTGGCGATCATTCCCAACCTGGCCATCCACCTCAATCGCGAAGCCAACCAGGGCTGGGCCATCAATGCCCAGAACGAGCTGCCGCCGATCCTGGCCCAGGTGCCGGCCGGCGAGCGGCGCGACTTCCGCGCCCTGCTGGCCGCGCGCCTGCAACAGGAACATGGCATCGGCGAGGCCGAGGTGCTGGATTTCGAACTGAGCTTCTACGATGTCCAGCCCGCCGCCCTGATCGGGCTGGATGACGACTTCATCGCCGCCGCCCGCCTGGACAACCTGCTGTCCTGCTATGCCGGTCTGACCGCCCTGCTGGCCGACGAGGGCGACGAGAACGCCGTGCTGGTCTGCACCGACCACGAGGAAGTGGGCTCCACCTCCTGCTGTGGCGCCGATGGTCCCTTCCTCGAACAGGTGCTGCAGCGCCTGTTGCCCGCCGGAGATGCCTTGACCCGCATCCTGCAGCGCTCGCTGCTGATCTCGGCCGACAACGCCCATGGCGTGCACCCCAACTATGCCGACAAGCACGATGGCAACCATGGCCCGAAACTGAACGCCGGCCCGGTGATCAAGGTGAACGCCAACCAGCGCTATGCCACCAGCAGCGAAACCGCGGCCTTCTTCCGCGACCTCTGCCAGCGCGAAGCGGTGCCGGTACAAAGCTTCGTGGTGCGTAGCGACATGGGGTGCGGTTCCACCATCGGTCCCATCACCGCCGGGCAGCTGGGGGTGCGCACCGTGGACATCGGCCTGCCCACCTTCGCCATGCACTCCATCCGCGAACTGGCCGGCAGCCACGACCTGGGCCATCTGATCAAGGTGCTGACGGCCTTCTATGCGAGCAGCGAACTGCCGCTCTGAAGCCAGCCTAGTCCGGCACCTCGACCCTGACCTGGATGGCGTCGTGCCGCCAGAATTCTAGGTCGCAATCGATCAGTCGCCCCTGCTGGTCGTGGTTGATGCGGGTGATGTGCAGCGCCGGACTGCCCTGCGCCACCCGCAGCGCCTGGGCCGCCTCCGGCAGCAGCACCGTGGGCAGGATCTCGAAGCGCACCTCGCCGTAGCGAATGCCGTAGCGGTCGCGATACAACTCGGTGAGGGAGCGCTGCAGATCGTGCTCCAGCAAGCCCGGGAAATAGGCGGCATTGAGGTAGTGCTCGACATAGAGCACCAGCCGGCCGTCCACCCGACGCACCCGGCGGATCTGATAGACGCTGGACAGCGCCGGCAACTCCAGCAGGCGACAGATCTCCGCGGATGCCAGCATCTGCCGCGCCGCCACGACCTCGGTCGCCGGCACCCGTCCCTGGGCTTCCACCATGGCGTGGAAATGGGTCCGCGCCAGGGGGTTGTAGGCCAGCCGCGGCGGGGCGACGAACCAGCCCCGGCGTTCCTCGCGATAGATCAGCCCCAGGGCCTCCAGCTGCAGCAGGGCTTCACGCAGGGTGATACGGGTGGTGGCGAACAGTTCGCTCAGCTGGCGCTCGGAGGGCAGGCGCTCCATCGCCGGCAGCAGGCCATGGGCGATCTGCTCCTGCAATGCCTGGCGGATGGCACCGGCACCCGGCGCACTTCTTTGGACTAGACCAGTTTCGGATTGGTGCACCCGGAGTGCCTCGACTAGGGTTTGTTGGGAGACTAAGACGGCCACATGACCGCTTGGTGACGATTGCAGCGCCCGTGCCAGCAGTGAAACAGGGCGCATTGCCATCAAATCGTCATACCCCGGTCCTAGATTGGCCTGTGTCTTGCTGACCTAGACCAAGCCCTAACACCTGGAGCACCCGTATGACCCGTCTGCTTGCTTCCTTGTTGGCCACTGCCGTTGCGCTACAGGCCGGTACCGCCTTCGCCGATACCGTCGATCTCAAAACCCTCGAAGCCGCCGCCCGCAAGGAAGGCGAGGTGAACAGCGTCGGCATGCCCGATAGCTGGGCAAACTGGAAAGGTACCTGGCAGGACCTTGAGCAGAAATACGGGCTCAAGCACCAGGATACCGACATGAGCTCCGCCCAGGAGATCGCCAAGTTCGCCGCCGAAGGCGAGAACGCCTCCGCCGACATCGGTGACGTCGGTGCTTCCTTCGGCCCCATCGCCGTGCAGAAGGGCGTTACCCAGCCCTACAAGCCGAGCACCTGGGACCAGGTACCGAGCTGGGCCAAGGACAGCGACGGTCACTGGGCACTGGCCTACACCGGCACCATCGCCTTCATCGTCAACAAGCAGACCGTCAAGGACGTCCCCCACTCCTGGGCCGACCTGCTCAAGGGCAACTACAAGGTCACCATCGGCGACGTCAGCGCCGCCTCCCAGGCGGTGAGTGGCGTACTGGCAGCGGCCTATGCCAACGGCGGCGACGAGAAGAACATCAAGCCGGCGCTGGACTTCTTCGCCAAGCTGGCCAAGCAGGGTCGCCTGGCCTTCACCAACCCGGTGGTGGCCAACCTCGAGAAGGGTGAAGTGGAAGTCGGGGTGGTGTGGGACTTCAACGCCCTGAGCTATCGCGACCAGATCGATCGCTCGCGCTTCGAGGTGCTGATCCCCTCCGATGGCTCGGTGACCTCCGGCTACACCACCATCATCAATAAGTACGCCAAGCACCCCAACGCCGCCAAGCTGGCCCGCGAGTACATCTTCTCCGACGCCGGCCAGATCAACCTGGCCCAGGGCTATGCCCGACCGATCCGCGCCGAGCACCTGACCCTGCCGGCCGACGTCCAGGCCAAGCTGCTGCCCCAGGCGCAATACGCCAAGGCCCGGCCCATCGCCGACGCCAAGGCCTGGGAGGAAACCTCCAAGCGCCTGCCGCGGCTCTGGCAGGAACACGTTCTGATCAACATGCAGCAGTGACGTCATGAAGGTCATCCTGGTCGTGCTGGACGGACTCGCCCTGAGGGTCGCCGAACACGGACTCGGCTTTCTCCAGGCGCTCTGCCTGGCCGGCCGGGGTCGCCTCTACCCGCTCGAATGCGAGTTGCCCTCGCTCTCCCGCCCGCTCTACGAATGCCTGCTTACCGGGGTGCCCCCGGTGAGCAGCGGCATCGTCCACAATGGCGTGGACCGGCTGTCCAACCAGACCAGCCTCTTCCATCTGGCCCAGGCCGCCGGCCTCACCACGGCGGCGGCGGCCTATCACTGGGTCAGCGAACTCTACAACCGCAGCCCCTTCGATCAAGCGCGGGACAGGCATGTCAGCGACACCGCCCTGCCGATCCAGCACGGCCACTTCTATTACGCCGACCACTACCCGGACTCCCATCTGTTCGACGACGCCGAGCACCTGCGCCTGACCCAGGCGCCGGACATCCTGCTGGTGCATCCGATGAACATCGACGATGCTGGCCACCGGCACGGCCTCTCCAGCCCCGAATACCGCAATGCCGCGCGCCGCGCCGACGGCCTGCTCTCCCACTACCTGCCCGCCTGGCTGGACGCCGGCTACCAGGTGCTGGTGACCGCCGACCACGGTATGAACGACGACCGCAGTCACGGCGGGACGCTCCCGGAAGAACGTGAGGTGCCCCTGTTCGTCTTCGGCGCGGGCTTCTCCCTGGACGAGGCCACACCGCGCCAGGTGGAGCTCTGCGGTACCGTCTGCACGTTGCTGGGCCTCGCCCACGACAAGCCGCTATGCCGGGAGTTGCTGGCATGAAGCGGCCCCGTCTCGCCCTGCTGCTGATCCTGCCGTTCCTGCTGGTGTTCGGCGCCTTCCAGCTGGCGCCGCTGGCCTGGATCGCCGTCAACAGCTTCAATTCCAGCGAAAGTGGCTGGGGCCTGGGCAACTACGCCGAGATCCTCGGCTCGCCCTTCTACCTGCAGGCCATCCGCTTCTCGCTGGAGATTTCGCTCTGGTCCAGCGTCGGCGGTCTGCTGATCGCCCTGCTCGGCGCCTATTCGCTGACCCGGGTCGACTCGCGGCTGCGCGGCTTCGTGGTGGCCTTCACCAACATGACCAGCAACTTCGCCGGGGTGCCGCTGGCGTTCGCCTTCATCATCCTGCTGGGCATCAACGGCTGCCTGACCCTGGCGCTCAAGCAATTCGGACTGATCGAAGGCTTCAACCTCTACACCAAGGGCGGCCTGATCCTCATCTACACCTACTTCCAGATTCCCCTGGGGGTGTTGCTGCTGTTCCCGGCCTTCGAAGCCCTCAAGCAGGATTGGCGCGACGCGGCGGCGCTGCTCGGCGCCGGCACCTGGCAATACTGGCGGCACATCGGCCTGCCGGTGCTCAGCCCGGCGCTGGTCGGCACCTTCATCATCCTGCTGGCCAACGCCCTGGGCGCCTACGCCACGGTCTATGCGCTCACAACCGGCAACTTCAACGTGGTGCCGGTGCGCATCGCCGCCCTGGTTTCCGGCGATATCTATCTGGAGCCCAACCTGGCCGCGGCGCTGGCCATGCTGCTGGTGGCCTTCATGACCCTGATCACCCTCGTCCACCAGTGGCTGCTACGGCGGAGTCGGCATGTCCAGAACTGAGCGCCTCTATCATCGGACAGTGGTCTGGGTCCTGTTCCTGATCCTGTTCACGCCCCTGGCCGCCACCCTCCTCTACTCCCTGGCCACCCAGTGGTCGGCGACCCTGCTGCCGGCGGGCTTCACCTTCAAGTGGTACCTGCAGCTGTGGAGCGAGCCGCGCTTTCTCGCCGCCTTCGGTCGTTCCCTGGCGATCTGCTTTGGCGCCCTGGCGCTGTCCTGCGTGCTGATCCTGCCGGCCATGTTCGCCGTCGCCTATCACTTTCCACGGCTGGATGCGCTGATGAACGTGCTGATCCTGCTGCCCTTCGCCGTCCCGCCGGTGGTCTCGGCGGTTGGTCTGTTGCAGCTCTACGCGAGTGGTCCGCTGCCGCTGACCGGCACGCCCTGGATCCTGGTGTTCTGCTACTTCACCATCGCCCTGCCCTTCATGTACCGCGCCATCAGCAACAACCTCCAGGCGCTGAATCTGCGCGACCTGATGGACGCCGCCCACCTGCTCGGCGCCAGCTCCTGGCGCGCCGCCCTGCTGGTGGTGCTGCCCAATCTGCGCACCGGGCTGATGGTGGCGCTGTTCCTGTCCTTTTCCTTTCTCATCGGCGAATTCGTCTTCGCCAACCTGCTGGTGGGAACACGCTACGAGACGCTGCAGATCTATCTCTACAACCTGCGCAACGGCAGTAGCCACCTGACCAGCGCCCTGGTGATCTCCTACTTCCTCGCGGTCCTGCTGCTGACCTGGATCGCCAATCGCCTCAATCGGGAGCGGACATGAGCTATCTCGCGGTCAAGGGACTGCACAAGCGCTACGGCGCCAATACCCTGTTCACCGACATCGAATTCCATGCCGAACAGGGCGAACTGGTGACCCTGCTCGGCCCCTCGGGCTGCGGCAAGTCCACCCTGTTGCGCTGCCTGGCCGGGCTCACCGAGGTCGACCGCGGCGCCATCGTGCTGGCCGACCAGGACATCACCCAGCTGCCACCGCAGCGCCGCGGCATCGCCATGGTGTTCCAGAGCTATGCGCTGTTTCCCAACATGACGGTGGAGCAGAACGTCGCCTTCGGCCTGCGCATGCAGCGCCTGGCGCGGGACGAGGTGCAGCAGCGCGTGCAGGAGGTGCTGATCCTGGTGGAACTGCAAGGCTTCGCCACGCGCTATCCGCACCAGCTCTCCGGTGGCCAGTGCCAGCGGGTGGCCCTGGCGCGCTCGCTGATCGTGCGGCCACGGCTGCTGCTCCTGGATGAACCCCTCTCGGCGCTGGATGCCCGCATCCGTCGCCACCTGCGCGAACAGATTCGCGCCATCCAGCAGGAGCTGGGCCTGACCACGGTGTTCGTCACCCATGACCAGGAAGAGGCCCTCACCCTCTCCGATCGCATCGTGCTGATGCGCGAGGGCCGCATCGTCCAGAGCGGCGATGCCGAGACCCTCTACACGGCGCCGGTGGATGCCTTCGCCGCCGGCTTCATCGGCAACTACAACCTGCTCAGTGCCGACCAGGCCAGCCGGCTGTTCGGCCAGACCTTCCAGGGGCAGGTGGCGATTCGTCCCGAGGCCATAAGGCTCGGCGTCGCCGGTGGTTTCAGCGGCCGCATCGTCAGCCACAGCCTGCTGGGCAACGTGATCCGCTACCGGATCGCCACCGAAGCCTGCGAACTCAATGTCGACGTTCTCAACCATGGCCCGTCGGCCTTGCAGGCGAACGGCACAGCCGTCACCCTGGCCGTCGAATCCGACAGCCTGAGAGAAGTGGCATGACCCTGGCGATTTTCGATCTCGACGAAACCCTTATCGATGGTGACTGCTCCAGTCTCTGGATCCAGCAGATGGGCGTGCTCGGCTGGGTCGACCGCGAGTCCTTCGTGCGGCGCGACAGCGAGCTGATGGCGGCCTACGCCCAGGGCGAACTGGCCATGGAAGACTACATGGCCTTCCACCTCGAACCCCTGGTGGGCCGCACGCCCGAAGAAGTGGATTTCGAGGTCGGCCCCTGGGTCGAGGACGTCATCGAACCGCTGATCTTCAGCGACGCCATGAAGTGCATCGCCGCCCACCGCGCCGCCGGCGACCGGGTGATCATCGTCTCGGCTTCCGGGGTGCATCTGGTGGAGCCCATCGCCGAGCGGCTGGGCGTGGAAGAGGTGCTGGCCATCGACCTGCAGCTCAGCCACGGCGTCTACAGCGGCCAGGTCGAGGGGGTCATGACCTTTCGCGAAGGCAAGCTGACCCGGCTGCTGGAATTGCTCGGCGGCGACCGCAGCCTGCTGGCCAACGCCAGCTTCTACTCCGACTCGCGCAACGACCTGCCGCTGCTCGAAGCGGTGGGCAGGCCGCACGTGGTCAACCCGGATCCGGTATTGCGCGAGCGCGCGGCACAGGCCGGTTGGCCGATCCTCAGCTGGCGGTAGAGTCAGTCAGACACCTATGTTATCGCGGCCATGGGCCGCTCCTACAGAAGCATCACCCCTCGTAGGAGCGGCCCATGGCCGCGATAAAGACAGTTGCGCCTACAGCGGGCTCGATCTGTAGGAGCGGCCGTAGCGGCGGACCGCCATGGCCGCGATAACCCTGCCCGTGGGTGCTACTCCAGCCCTTCGTCCAGCACCAGCACCACCTTGCCGTTCACCTCGTTGCTTTCCAGGGCGACAAAGGCGGCTTCGGCGTTCTGGACGGCGAAGCGGCGTTCCAGGTTGACGTTCAGCTTGCCTTCGGCGAACAACGGCCACACCCTGGCCTCCAGGGATCTCATGGTCTTGGCTTTGAATTCCACGGATCTGTTGCGCAGCGTCGAACCGATGATGCGGATGCGCTTGCCGAGCACCTTGCCCAGATCCATCTCGGCCTGACGACCGCCCATGAGGCCGATCAGCACCCAGCGTCCATCCTGGCCCAGCAGATCCAGATTGAGCGATGCATAGTTCGCCCCCACCGGATCGAGGATGACGTGGAAGGGCGCGAAATCGCGCAGGCCTTCCAGATCGGTCTTGCGCAGCACCCCGCCCTCGGCGCCGAGGCGCTCGCAGTGCGCCAGACGATCCTGGGAACCGACGCTGACCCAGCAGGGATTGCCGAAGGCCTTGCACAGCTGGATGGCAGCCGAGCCGACGCCGCTGGCACCGGCATGCAGCAGTACCTTTTCGCCCGGCTGCAGGGCGGCCAGGTCGAACAGGTTGCTCCAGGCGGTCGCCCAGACCTCAGGCAGCGCCGCGGCCTCGACCAACGACAGGCCCTCCGGCACGGAAGCGGCCTGGCGTCCGTCCACCACCACCTCGCTGGCCATGCCGCCGCCGGCCAGCAGCGCGCAGACGCGATCACCCACCTGCCAGCGCGAATCCGCGGTGGTCTCGCTGACCACCCCGGCGCATTCGAGGCCCAGGGTGGCCGGCGCGCCGGGCGGCGGCGGATAGTTGCCGGCCAGTTGCAGCAGGTCCGCACGGTTGAGACCGGCGGCCGCCACCTTGATGCGAATTTCCCCTGGCGCCAGAGCGCGAGCGCTCAGTGACTGCCATTCCAGTTGCCCTTCGATACCTTGCAATGCGTTCACGGTGCCTCCATAGTGGCTCAGGCTTTGACGAAAAGCGCCTGCGCCGGCGGGTTCTGCGGGAGTCGAGCGGACCGGAAGACGCGGGGCTGTCACAGCCTACCCCTTTCGATCGCCGCTACCCCTCAGACCGCCGTCAGACGACTTTCGTCAGCGCCCGTCATACTTCCCCTGGCCGCGGAACCGCCCGGGCCGGGAAGGGCCTATAGCCTATTCCTTTCCGTGCATTAGTCGAATACACATGAAGCAGCTCTTGTCCCGTACCGCCCTCGTTGTCCTGCTTGGCGTCAGCGCAACGCCCCTCTTCGCCAAGCCCAACGCGCCGGTAGGCGCCGAGAAACTGCAACCCGACCGCGACCAGGTCATCGCCAGCCTCAACATCGTCGAACTGCTCAAGCGGCACCACTACAGCAAGCCGCCGCTCAACGATGCCCAGTCGATCAAGATCTACGACAGCTATCTGAAGATGCTTGATCCCGCCCGGCTGTATTTCAATGCCGCCGACATCCGCGAATTCGACGCCTCGCGCACCCGTTTCGACGACTACCTCAAGCAGGGCAATCTCGAACCGGGCTTCGCCATCTACCGCCGTTATGCCCAGCGCATGACCGAGCGGCTGAACTATGGGCTGGGGCTGCTCAACGCCGGCATCGGCAAGCTCGACTTCAGTGTCGACGAGTCCTTCAACACCAATCGCGAGAAGGCGGCCTGGCCGGCGGACACCGCCGCGCTGGACGATCTCTGGCATCGCAAGCTCAAGGACGAGGTGCTGCGCCTGCGGCTGTCCGGCAAGACCGACCAGCAGATCCAGCAGCAGCTGACCAAGAGGTACAAGAATCAGCTGGCGCGCCTCAACCAGACCCGTGGCGAAGACGTCTTCCAGACCTACATCAATGCCTTCGCCGAGTCCTACGACCCGCACACCCAGTATCTCTCGCCGGAAAGCGCGGAGAACTTCGACATCAACATGAGCCTGTCGCTGGAAGGCATCGGCGCAGTGCTGCAGAACGACAACGACTACGTGCAGATCCTGCGCCTGGTCCCGGCCGGCCCGGCCGACAAGTCTAAGCAGATCGCTCCGGCCGACAAGATCGTCGGCGTCGCCCAGGGTGACGGCGAAATGGTCGATGTCATCGGCTGGCGCCTCGACGAGGTGGTCAAGCTGATCCGCGGGCCCAAGAACTCCAAGGTGCGCCTGGAGATCATCCCGGCGAGCAATGCGCCGAACGACCAGAAGACCAAGATCGTCACCATCACCCGCGAAGCGGTCAAGCTCGAAGAGCAGGCGGCGCAGAAGCACGTGATCGACGTGCCCCACGAGGGCAAGCACTACAAGCTCGGCGTGATCGACGTGCCGGCGTTCTACCTGGACTTCAAGGCCTATCGCGCGGGCGATCCGAACTACAAGAGCACCACGCGTGACGTGAAGAAGCTCATCGGCGAGCTGCAGAAGGAAAAGGTCGACGGCATCGTCCTTGACCTGCGCAACAACGGTGGTGGCTCGCTGCAGGAAGCCACCGAGCTGACCGGGCTGTTCATCGACCAGGGTCCCACCGTGCTGGTGCGCAATGGCGACGGTAAGGTCGAGGTGCTGGCCGACGACGAAGGCGGCGCCTTCTACAAGGGCCCCCTGACCGTGCTGGTCAATCGCCTGTCCGCTTCGGCCTCGGAGATCTTCGCCGGCGCCATGCAGGACTATCACCGGGCGCTGATCGTCGGTGGCCAGACCTTCGGCAAGGGCACCGTGCAGACCATCCAGCCGCTGAACCATGGCGAGCTTAAGCTGACCATCGCCAAGTTTTATCGCGTCTCCGGCCAGAGCACCCAGCATCAGGGCGTCCTGCCGGACATCGATTACCCGGCGGTGGTGGACACCAAGCAGATCGGCGAGAGCGCCCTGCCCGATTCCATGCCCTGGGACACCATCGCCCCGGCGGTGACCGGCCTGAGCAATCCCTTCGCCAACTACCTGCCGGAACTGGTCAAGCGCCATGACCTGCGGGTGGGGAAGGATCCCGACTTCATCTTCGCTCGCGAGCGCCTGAAGCTGGCCCAGGAGCTGGCGGCGGACACCACCATCAGCCTCAACGAGCAGAAGCGCCGGGCCGAGCAGACCGCCCTGGACAATCGCCAGCTGGCCATGGAAAACCAGCGGCGCCAGGGCAAGGGTGAAGCCCCGCTCAAGGAGCTGAAGAAGATCGACGAGGACAACCCGGCGATCGACGACGACAAGACCAAGCCGCAGGACGACGCCTACCTGATGGAGTCGGGTCATGTACTGCTGGACTATCTCGACCTGAGTCAGACGCCACCCAAGCGCTGACATCAAAGCGTCATATCTCTGTCGTGAAATGCCCGGGGGTCGCCAAGTGCGATCCCCGGGCATTTTCGTTTCTGGGTTCCTGCAGGCTAACCATGACGCTTAACGACCAGGCTGGGGTGTTGGATCGCATTCTCGCCAACCGCGAGTTGCATTCGCTCTTTCAGCCCATCGTTTCGCTGAGCGAGCGACGCATCCTGGGCTACGAGGCGCTCATTCGCGGCGCCTCCAATACGCCGCTGCAATCCCCGCTGCCCCTCTATGCCACCGCGCGCCAGGCCGGTTGCCTGTCCGAACTGGAAATCGCCGCCCGCCAGCAGTCCTGCCAGACCTTTCGCGAACTGGCCCTGGATGGCCTGCTGTTTCTCAATGTCTGCCCGGAAACCCTGCTGGAGCCGGCGCATCAGTCGGGGCAGACCCTCAAGCTGCTGCAGCGCCTGGGGCTCTCGCCGGCCCAGGTGGTGATCGAGCTGACCGAACAGGCGCCCATCGATGACTTCGCGCTGCTGGCCACCGCCCTGCACCACTACCGCGCCATGGGCTTCTCCATCGCCCTCGACGATCTGGGCGCGGGCTATTCCAGCCTCCGGCGCTGGTCGGAGTTGCGCCCGGATTTCGTCAAGATCGATCGGCATTTCATCGAATCCATCCACCGCGATGCGGTGAAACGCGAATTCGTCGGCTCCATCCTGAAGATGGCCGAAGCCTCCCGGGCCCAGGTGATCGCCGAGGGCATCGAGACCCACGAAGAGCTGTCGACCCTGGCAAGCATGGGCGTCGACCTGGTGCAGGGCTATCTGCTGGGGCGCCCGACGGCGGCCCCGCCGCGCGAGATCCAGACCCTGCTGCCGGTGATCACCACCCGCAGCTCCGACTTCGCCGAGGAAGCGACCACCGTCGCCAGCCTCAGGGTCGAGCAGGTCGCGGTCGGCCAGGACATGCTGATCCCCGAGGTACTGGAGCGTTTCCGCCTGCAACCCAGCCTCAATACCCTGGCGGTGGTGGACGAGGACGATCGCCCGGTGGGCATCGTCCATCACCACGAGCTGAGTTCGGCGCTGCTCAAGCCCTTCGCCCACGAGGTGTTCGCGCGCAAGCCCATCGCCCGACTGATGAGCCAGGATTTCCTGGCCACCGAAACCAACCAGTCGCTGCAGCAGGTCAGCCGCCTGCTCACCGCGCGGGCACGCCAACGCATCGAAGAGGATTTCATCATCACCGAGGGTGGCCGCTATGTCGGGGTCGGTCGGGTGATGGATGTCCTGCGGCTGATCACCGAGCAGCGCATCCAGCAGGCCAAGCACGCCAACCCCCTCACCCAGCTGCCAGGCAACGTGCCTATCCAGCAGTGCCTCACACGCCTGCTGGATCAGCAGCGCGAAGCCGTGGTGTGCTACGTCGACATCGATGGCTTCAAGCCCTTCAACGATCTCTATGGCTACGCCAAGGGCGACGAGGTGTTGCTCTCGCTGGCGCAGACCCTCTCCGAACGCCTGGATCCGCAGCAGGACTTCGTCGGCCATATCGGTGGCGACGACTTTCTGGTGGTGCTGGGTTCCACGGACTGGCGACAGCGACTCAACGGCCTGATGGCGGGCTTCCAGGAGCGCTGCCGGCATTTCTATCGCAGCGAACACCTGGAAGCCGGCTGCTTTCTCGCCTACGACAGGGACGGCCGCCGCCGCGAGTATCCGC
The DNA here is from genome assembly GCF_009765395.1 of Pseudomonas sp. BAV 4579. Classification (NCBI taxonomy): domain Bacteria; kingdom Pseudomonadati; phylum Pseudomonadota; class Gammaproteobacteria; order Pseudomonadales; family Pseudomonadaceae; genus Pseudomonas; species Pseudomonas sp. BAV 4579. The sequence goes on from NZ_WHOV01000012.1 coordinate 59,838, forward strand.
TGCTGTCGCTGTCACTGGGGGTCGTGGCACTGGACAAGGAGGCCGGCAAGCGGGTGGATGCCAGCGGCCTGGCCGGCCTCGCCTCGGAAGCCAAGCGCAACGCCAAGCGGGTGCCCGGCTACAGCCTGCACCTGATGCGGGCTTGAACCCTATTCGAGGCGATGGTCGGGATAGCGGTGGTCGAATACCCGGGTCACCTCGGCCGCGTGCCAGCTGACTGCATCGCTCACCGGCGGCGAGCCGTCCAGGGCACCCAGGCGCAGGGCGCAGTCGAAGAATCCTTCACGGGGAATACGCGTACCGCTCTGACTCACCACCAGCGCACTGCGCAGGGGCCGGCCCGCGCGACGATCGAGGGCCGCCAGGTACTCCAGCGCGGTGGTCAGAGTCACCATCGCCGGCTGGGGCAGCCCCAGCCGTTCGATCACCGAGCGATAGGTCAGCAGGCTGCGGCTGCGCCGCGCACTTTCCAGTTCATCCAGCAAGGCCAGCCAGTGCTGACGACTGATGCGTACGCTCAAGCCAATCAGTCCCGCAGCTGATCGAGGGCGACACCTGCCGCCGGCTGTTCGTGCCGGTCAGGCAGCGCGGCCAGGGCCGCCTGCTGACTTGCGGTACGGTTGGCGCGCCAGGCCCGGAAGCCGTCCAGCTCGTCGCTGCAGGCCTTGCCGACCCAGGCCAGCACGGCGAGGTCGTCGAGCAGACCGAACATGGGCACCCAGTCGGGAATGAGGTCGATGGGTAGCAGGAAATAGACCAGGCCGCCGGCCACGGTCAGCAGCGTCTTGCGGCTGACCCCGCGATACTCGCCACGCCACCAGGCCAGCAGCAACTGATGGAACAGTCCCAGGGTCTTACGGGCTTCGCCCAGCTTGAGTCCACGCTTGCTGGTCTTGCGCGCGACGCCGAGCAGCAGCGCCGGCAGGCGGCCACGGATCAGCAGGCGCTGGGCGATACCCAGATAGCGATCAAAATTCTTCGGCGGCTTCATGGACACCTCGAGCAATGGAGAACGGTGGGCAGCGACCCCTTTGGCGCAGGGCTTTGCACCTCAGCTTTGATCGCACCGCTGCGTCAGGGTTTCCCGCCGCCCAACGTAAAACGCCCTGCAAGGCAGGGCGTCTGATACAGCGGAAGCGGCTTACTTCTTGGCCGGGGCCTTTTCGGCAGCGGCCGGGGCATCGGCAGCCGGCGCGACCGGGGCGTCTTCGGCGTCGGCAGCGGCGGCGTCCTTGATGCCGAGCAGTTCCAGGTCGAACACCAGCACCGAGTTGGCCGGGATCGCCGGGCTTGGGCTCTGGGCGCCGTAGGCCAGCTCGGAGGGGATGTACAGCTTGATCTTCTCGCCGACATGCATCAGTTGCAGCGCCTCGACCCAACCCGGAATCACGCCGTTGACCGGCAGGTCGATCGGGGTGCCACGCTTGATGGAGCTGTCGAACACGGTACCGTCGACCAGCTTGCCCTCGTAGTGCACGGTGACCACGTCGGTGGGCTTGGGCTGCGGGCCGTCGGCCTTCTTGACCACTTCGTACTGCAGGCCGGAGGCGGTGGTGATCACGCCAGGCTTTTTGCCGTTCTCTTCGAGAAACTTCTTGCCGGCCTTGGCGTTGTCTTCGCTGACCTTGGTCATCTTCTCTTCGGCGCGCTTCTGCAGGGCGGCGAAGGCTTCGGTCAGCTGCTGATCGGTCAGCTTCTGGTCCTTCTTGCCAACGGCGTCCTCGATACCCAGGGCGACGGCCTTGGGATCCAGGTCATCGATACCTTCCTGGGCCAGGCTCTTGCCCATGTTCAGGCCGATGCCATAGGACGCCTTCTGGGCCGGGCTTTCCAGCTCGACCTTGGGCTTGGAGTCGCAGCCGCTCAGAACCAGACCCACCAGGGCCACCGCTGCTGCCAACCGATACTGTTTCATGTTGATTCCTTATCCGTGCGCATTATGCGCGTTCAAATAACTGATCGAGCTTACAAGGAGACCTGCTCGCTTGCCATCGTCAGGCCTCTAAATGGCTGCAAAGGATAAGATTTCAAGCTTAGGTCTGCCTGAACATCGCGTGAACGAGTGGCGGGCAACCCCTGCGACGTCTTGTCCGGGGTGCCCGAGCAGTGGCGACCGGCGCGAGTCCAGGCGCTAGACTAGCGCCTTCTTCAGTGCCTGCCAGAGACCTCCATGTTCGAGCCCAACGATCTGAATCGCCCGCCCCTCGACCTCGCCCGCGAATCGCGCAAGGCCGGCGGCTACGGCCTGCTGTACTCGGTGCTGCTGGCGATCGGCATCCTGCTCTATCACCACTGGGTGCCCAGCGCCTTCCCCGGCAGCCTGCTGGAGATGTCCCTGGCGCTGCCCATCATCCTGTTCGCCGGCAGCGCCGTGTACTACCTGAACATGGTGCGCAAGTGCGAACGCCTGCAACGCGAGGAAGACGAAAAAGCCGGCAAGGGCAAGGGCAAGGTCAAGCGCCGCTGACCGCGCTGAACGTCGCCGCCCGCGCCCGGTCGATTGCAGACCACGACCGGCGCTGGAGGCGCGATGCTGACCATCACCGATCTGCACAAGAGTTATCCCACGCCCCAGGGGCCACTGCCGGTCCTGCGCGGCGTGGACCTCAGCCTGGCGCGGGGCGCGAGTCTGGCGCTCATGGGCGAATCCGGCAGTGGCAAGAGCACCCTGCTGCACCTGGTCGCCGGTCTCGACCGGCCCGACCGCGGCCAGATCCAGGCCGCCGGCCAGGCACTCGCCAGCCTCAACGAGCGTGGTCTGGCCGCCTGGCGCCGCGAGGGCATCGGTCTGATCTTCCAGCAATTCAATCTGATCGCCAGTCTGACCGTAGCCGACAATCTCGCCTTCCAGGCCCGGCTGGCCGGCCGCCATGATCCGCGCTGGCAAGCCGAGCTGGCCGAACGCCTGGGCCTGGCCACCCTGCTGGAACGCTATCCGGAACAGCTCTCCGGCGGCCAGCAGCAGCGCGTGGCCCTGGGGCGGGCGCTCGCCTCCCGGCCACCTCTGCTGCTCGCCGATGAACCCACCGGCAATCTCGACGAAGCCAGTGGCGACCAGGCCCTCGCCCTGTTGCTGGAACTGGTGGCCGAGACCGGCAGCAGCCTGCTGATGGTGACCCACAGCGCGCGCATCGCCAGTCATCTCGATCGTATCCTGCAACTGGAACGCGGGCGTCTCGGCGGCGCAGCCGTGGGCCAGCCATGAGGCTGCTTTACTGGAGTCTGCACAGCCTGGTCAGTCACTGGCGGCGGCATCCCCTGCAACTCGCCGGTCTGGTCGCCGGCCTGTGGCTGGCGACCGCGCTGCTGACCGGAGTGCTGGCGCTCAATGCCCAGGCCCGCCAGAGCTATGCCCAGGCCAGCGCCCTCTTCGGCGCCGACCAGTCGGGACTTGAAGCCCCCGACGGCAAGCGCTTTTCCCAATCACTATTCGTCGAGCTGCGCCGCCAGGGCTGGCCGGTGTCGCCCGTCCTGCAGGGGCGCCTGACCCTGGCCGAGCGCGAGGGCACCCTGCCACTGCTGGGCATCGAACCGGTAAGCCTGCCCAGCGATCGCGGCGTGGCGGCCGGCGCACCGCCAGAGGCCCTGTTCGCCTTCCTCGGTCCGACCGGGACCACCTGGATCGCGCCGGAAACGCTGCGTGAATGGCGGCTGCGGGCCGGCGCGGTGCTGCATCGCGCCGATGGCCTGGCGCTGCCGCCGTTGCAGCCGCGCCCCGGCCTGGCGCCCGGTACCCTGGTGCTGGACATCGGCCAGGCTCAGCGGCTGCTGGACGCGCCAGACCAAGTCTCCCGACTGATCATGCCAAAGACCTTCCGGCGTGCCCTGCCCATCCTGGAGGGGGTCAACCTGCAACGGGTGGAGAACGACCAGGGCGCCGAACTGGACCGCCTGACCGACAGCTTCCACCTCAACCTGCTGGCGCTCGGCCTGCTGGCCTTTGCCGTCGGCCTGTTCATCGTCCATGCCGCGACCGGTCTGGCGCTGGAACAGCGCCGCGCCCTGCTGCGAACCCTGCGCGCCTGTGGCCTGTCGGCCGCGACCCTGGTGCTGGCGCTGACCCTGGAGCTGGCGCTGATCGCCCTGGTGGCGGGCGCCCTGGGGGTTGCCAGCGGCTATCTTCTGGCGGCCCTGTTGCTGCCCGATGTGGCGGCCAGCCTGCGCGGCCTCTACGGCGCCGAAATCGCTGGCAGCCTGACCCTGAGTCCGGCCTGGTGGCTGGCCGGCCTCGCCCTCAGCCTGGGTGGAGCCCTGCTGGCAGGTGCCGATGGTCTGTGGCGCGCGGCGCGGCTACCGCTGCTGGCCCTGGCCCAGGGCGAGGCCTGGCGCGCCGCCCATGGCCGCTGGTTGCGTCGCCAGGCGCTGGGTGCCCTGCTGGTGGGCCTGGCGGCGCTGGTCCTCTGGCTGGGCGGCAACAGCCTGGCCAGCGGCCTGGCCCTGCTGGGTTGCCTCCTGCTGGCTGCCGCGCTGGCGTTGCCGCCGCTGCTGAGCGCCCTGCTGGATCTCTTGCTGAAGCGGGCACGGCGGCCACTTTCGCGCTGGTTCCTGGCCGACGCCCGGCAGCAGTTGCCCGGACTGTCCCAGGCGCTGATGGCGTTGTTACTGGCCCTGGCGGCCAATGTCGGCGCCGGCAGCATGACCGAGGGTTTTCGCCGCACCTTCGATGGCTGGCTCGACCAGCGCCTGGCCGCCGAACTCTATCTGCGCCCTCAGGACGCTGCCCAGGCGGCGACCCTGCTCGACTGGCTGCCCCGCCAACCCAGCGTGCGCGCGGTACTGCCGGTGTACGAAAGGGAGACGGGGATTCAAAGCCAGCCGTCCACCCTGAGCGGTATCCTCGACGCCGATCTCTATCGGCGACACTGGCCGCTGCTCGATGCCGGCGACGAGGCCTGGACGCCGTTCTTCGCCGGGGATGGCCTGATGCTCAGCGAGCAACTGGCCCGCCGCCTGGGGGTGGTCAAGGGGCAACGGCTGGAGCTGCAGGGCAGCCAGGGTCGCTGGTCCGCCCCGGTGCTCGCCACCTATGCCGACTATGGCAATCCGCGCGGCCACCTGCTGCTGCCTCAGGCTCGGTTGCGGGCATTGTGGCCGGATGCCGCTCTGGTGCGCATCGTCGTCCGCATGGCGCCGGCGCAGGTAGAGGCCCTGCGCAGCGAGCTGCAGCAGCGCTTCGGGCTGGACGCCAGTCACTCCATCGACCAGGGTCAGCTGCGGCGCTATGCCGACCAGGTCTTCGAGCGCACCTTCAGCGCCACCGCGGCGCTCAATGCCCTGACCCTGGCGGTGGCCGGTCTCGCCCTGTTCATCGCCCTGCTCGGCCAGGCGCAACGCCGTCTCGGCCAGCTCGCGCCACTCTGGGCGCTGGGCATCGAGCGTCCGCGGTTGATCCTGCTCAGTCTGGGCCAGTTGCTGGGACTCGCCCTGCTGACCCTGGCGCTGGCCATCCCCTTGGGCATCCTGCTCGCCTGGTGCCTGGTGGCGGTGGTGAACGTCCAGGCCTTTGGCTGGCGATTGCCGCTTCAGGTCTTTCCGGGCCAGTTGCTGGCGCTCTCCGCCATTGCCCTGCTGGCGACCCTGCTGGCGGCCGCCTGGCCCCTGCTGCGGCTGCAGCGCAGTAAACCGCTGGATCTGCTGCGAGAACTCGGTAATGAACGCTAGGGTTCTGCTGGTCGCATTCCTGCTGCTCATCGGTTGCGACGAGCAGCCGCCGTCCGCAGGCTTCGCCGGCCTCGGCCAGGGCAGCGAGAATTTCGCCCCGATGGTGCCGGGCAAGGTCTTCACCTTCCCGGCGGATCACGGCGCCCACCCGGATTTCCGCATCGAATGGTGGTACGTCACGGCCAACCTCAGCGATGCCGAGGGCCATCAATACGGCGTGCAATGGACGCTGTTCCGCAGCGCCCTGCGCCCCGGCGCCGACCAGCCCGGCTGGAGCAACGGCAACCTCTGGCTGGGCCATGCCGGTCTTACCAGCGAGACCCGCCAGTTTTCCGCCCAGACCCAGGGTCGCGGCGGCATCGGCCAGGCCGGGGTCACCGCCGCGCCCTTTTCCGCCTGGATCGACGACTGGCGGCTGAGCGGAGACCTGAACGGACGCGCCGAGGTTCGGGCCCAGGGTCCGGGCTTCGCCTACCGGCTGAATCTCGTCGCCACCGGCCCGCTGGTGCTCCAGGGCGAAGGCGGGGTGAGTCGCAAATCCGCCAGCGGCCAGGCGTCCTACTACTACAGCCAGCCGTTCTTCCAGGCCCAGGGCGAACTGCAGATCGAAGGCCGGCGCGTGCCGGTCAAGGGCCTGGCCTGGCTGGATCGCGAATGGAGCAGCCAGCACCTGGCCGCGGACCAGCTCGGCTGGGACTGGTTTTCCCTGCACCTGGACGACGGTCGCCAACTGATGCTCTATCGGCTGCGCCAGGCCGACGGCCAGCACTATCTGTTCGGCAACCTGATCGGTGCCGACGGCCACAACCAGCCCCTGCATCCCGGCGATATCCGCCTGGCGCCGGAGTCCACCCACAGGGTCGCCGGACGCGAGGTGCCGGTACGCTGGTCCATCACCCTGCCGGGGCAGCAGCTCGATCTGCATATCGCGGCAGTCAATCCCGATGCCTGGATGGCCCTGGGCACGCCCTACTGGGAAGGTCCGGTCAGGGTGGAGGGCAGCGCCAAGGGGGTGGGCTACCTGGAAATGACCGGGTACTAGTGCAGCACGTTGGCAAGGAACTGTCGGGTGCGCGGCTCCTGTGGCGCGCCGAACAGCTGTGTTGGTGCGCCGCTCTCCAGAATGCGTCCACCGTCGAAGAACAGCACCCGGTCCGCCACCTCACGGGCGAAACCCATCTCGTGGGTCACCACGATCATGGTCATGCCCTCGCGCGCCAGGTCCTTCATGATTGCCAATACCTCGTTGACGGTCTCCGGATCCAGTGCCGAGGTCGGTTCGTCAAACAGCAGGAGTTGCGGCTGCAGGGCCAATGCCCGAACAATAGCTACTCGCTGTTGTTGGCCGCCTGACAGCTCCGCCGGATAGGCATCGGCCTTGTGCACCAGACCTACCCGTTCCAGCAACGCCCGCGCCTGGCGATCGGCCTCGGCGGCGCTGAGGCGTCCCAGCTTGACGGGCGCCAGGGTCAGGTTGCGTAGTACCGAAAGGTGCGGGAACAGGGTGTAGTCCTGGAATACCATTCCTACCTTCTGGCGAAGGGTCGCCAGGGCGCGACGGTCGCCGGCATGCACCGGTATACCGTCCAGCTCCACGGTACCGGCCGAGGGCTCCTCCAGGCTATTGAGGCAACGGATGAGCGTCGACTTGCCAGAGCCGCTGGGACCTATCACCACCACCACTTCACCGGCCGTGACGTCGAAGTCCACCCCGCGGACGATCTGCTGTTCGCCAAAGCTCTTGGTCAACCCCCGTACTTTCAGCAGCGAGCTCACTGGGTCAGCGCCCGCAGGTTGGCATCCAGGCGCGCCTGACTCTGCACCTGCCGCGCACGCCGGGCTGCATGCCGCTCCCGCTCCAGGGTAAGACGTGCCCGCGCAGCCGCCAGGGTCCGCATGAGCGCAGGCTCGGCGGGGCCTCCCGGCGATTGCCGCGAGGCGACGTTGGCAGTGGGGTCCAGGCTTTCGCTGACCTGGGCAGCATCCAGCCCAAGGGGCCGGCCGATCACCGCCTGGGCAGCCTGGTCGAGCATGGCGCTGTCGATGGCGTGAGCGGGCAGGTCCGCATCTAACGCCTGGCGCACCACGGCGCCCACCACATGGTGCGCCTCGCGGAACGACAGTCCGCCCTCGCATACGATGAGATCGGCCAGCCCCGTGGCGGTGGAAAAATCCCGGGCGCTGCGCTCCAGTCCGCGCACGGCATCCGGTTCAGCCGTGCGCAGCACCAGGTCCAGGAGCCGCAAGCAACGCAGGGTTTCTTCCGCGGCCTCCCAGAATCCACGGGTGCCTTCGCGATTGGCGTCACCGCTGTGGCTGAAGTGGGTGCCCTTGACCGTCATGGTGGCAGCCATCAGCAGTCCGGCGATATGGCCACTGCGGCCCTTGAGGTATTCCAGCACGACCGGATTCTTCTTCTGCGGCATGATGCTGGAGGTACCGGCGACGCTATCGGGAAATTCCACCAGACCGAATTCGTGGGTAGCCCAGACGAAATAATCCTGGGCTACCCGACTCCAGAACACCGCCAGCAGGCTCAGATGGGACAGGCCTTCGAGGATGAAATCTCGTGAGGCGACAGCGTCCAAGGCGTTGTCCAGGTAGCTGTCGAAGCCCAGCAGATCGGCGGTGCGCGCCCGGTCGATGGCGAAGGGGGTGCCGGCGAAGGCTGCTGCGCCCAGCGGACTCTGATTCATGCTGTCGAGGGTTGCGGCCAGGCGCAGGCTGTCCCGCTCTAGCGCCTGGGCCACGCCGGCCAGATAGAAGCCATAGGTGATCGGCTGCGCCGGCTGCAAATGGGTATGTCCCGGCATCACCGTGGTGGCATGGCGCTCCGCGCCCTCCAAGGCAGTCGTCCGGACCTGTTGCAGCGTCTCCAGCACCTCGCCGAGAACATCTCGCGCCCGCAGACGGTCGAGGGTGGCGAGGATGTCGTTGCGGCTGCGACCGATATGCAGGCGACCGCCGATATCTGCGCCCAGGCGCTCGATCAGCGCGGCCTCGTAGTTGAAGTAGGCATCCTCGCGCAGCGGATCCAGCGGCACTGCCCCCGGACCTGCCGTCTCCAATTCGAGGATACCGCGGGCCAGGGCTGCGGCCTGGGCGCGGTCGATGAGGCCCTGCTCGGCAAGCATCACCACATGGGCCTTGTTGACGTCGCCCAGATAGGGAAAGCCTTCGGCGAAACCGGCCAGGCGCGGCGCGTAGATGAAGTCGCAGACCTCGGGCGCGGTGGCCTCCCGGAGACGACGGCTGACCTTGGATTCTTGCATGGGATGCCTCTCTAGGATGGATTACGGGTCAGCGGACGACCCAGGCGCCGCTCGAGGTAGCGACTGAGCCAGCTGAGTAGTGAGCAGATGACGAAATAGACGAGCAGCACCGTGCCATAGACGGTGAAGGCGGGACTGGTGCCGGTCATCATGGTGGTACGCTCGATCAGGGTCTGACCGGTCTTAAGGAACTCGCCCACTCCAACCAGCGCGCCCAGGGAGGTAGCCTGGACCAGTAGGGTCAGCAGCCCGGTGTAGGCCGGTAGGATGGCCTTGAGCGACTGCGGCCCCAGGATGTGCAGGTAGATACGCCAACGCGGCAGACCCAGCGCCCAGGCACTCTTCCACTGGTGCCGGGGTACTGCCAGCAAGCCACCACGGACGATTTCGATACCGTTGGCGCTGCCCCAGAGGGTCAGCCCGGTGGTGACTGCGGCGAAGGGCGACAGATCCAGCCCGAGCAGGGGCGCGCCAAAGAAGATAAAGAAGACGTTGACGATCAACGGGATCGAGCGGAACAGCTCCACATAGCCATGGATCAGCCAGCCCAGCCAGCGCTGGGGCAATGTAGCCAGCACCCCGAACACCACTGAAACCAGGGTGGTGAAGAGCAGCACGACCAGCGCCAGCTGCAGGGTCATCAGCAGGCCCTTGACCACGAAATTCCAGTTTTCCAAAAAGAAACTCATGGGCGCCTCATTGCCGGAACGGCCGTTGCAGATGAGCCGACAACCGCTGAGTTGCCAGCGCGAGCACCGCTACCAGCCCCAGGTAGAGCACACAGATGGCGCTGAACATCTCCAGGGCCCGGAAATCCGTGGCGATGCGATCCACCGCGACAAAGGTTAGCTCGGCCAACCCGATCGCCTGCAGGTAGGAAGAGTTCTTCAACAGCGAGATGGCGGTATTAAGCACCGCCGGCAAGGCCGTGCGCACGGCGATGGGCAAGGCGATCAGGCAGAAGTACTGCCAGGGTTTTAGATTAAGCGCCAGACTTGCCTCGCGCATGCCCCGTTCCACCGTGGCCAGGCCGCCACGCAGATTCTCGACCTGATAGGCACCGGCCCAGAGCGACAGACAAAGCACTCCCGACCAGAACAGTGACAGGCCCAGACCTACCGCAGGCAGGCCGTAGAAGATGAAAAACAGCTGTACCAGGATCGGCGTATTGCGGATCACCTCGACATAAAGGGTGGCCAGCTGTGCCAGCAGCGGGACGCGAAACAGCCGCACCGCGCCGCCGACGACGCCTATCGCCAGAGACAGTCCAATCGCCAGTAGCGAAACCTTGAGCGTCATCACCAGGCCGTCGAGCAACGCCGGCCACTGGGCCATGAGATAGTCGAGGTCGAAATCCATGACCGCGCTCCTAGAGGCTCTCCGCGGGACGCGGCTGTTCGAATACGCTCAAGTAGTAGCTGCGAATGTTTTCCGGGACCAGTCGCTCTACCCAGGGGCGAAACAGGTGTTCCTCATGCATCCGCGCCACTGCGGCGCTGAGATAGTCACGCCACTGCGCCTCATTCTTGCGCACGCCAATGGCCGCATCGGAAATCTGGAAAGGCTCACCCACCAGCCGGACGCTATCGTCATGAGCGGTCACCACCACCAGGGTCGCGGCATCATGGGTATAGGCATCGACGCGACCCTGGCGAAAGGTCTGCAAGGCGTCGGCAGCGCTATTCATGCGCAGCGTTCTGACCTCTGGCTCATGGTCCTCGAACCACTTGGCCTGCACTGAGCCTTTGAGCGTAGCCAGGGTCTTGCCCCGGAGGGCGGCGATGGAATCGATGCCACTATCCTTGCGCACCAGTACATCGCTGGCACCCCAGCGGTAGGGAGTGGTGAAATCGATCACCCGCTGCCGCTCCGGGGTCACCCCGAGGGTGGCGATCAACATATCCACCTTGCGGCCGAGCAGCTGCGGCACGCGATTCTCGGCGGTCACACAGGTAAAGCTAACCTTGTCCCGCGAACCCAGGGCCCACTCGGCAATCTGGCGGGACATCTCCACCTCCACGCCGGCGAAATCGCCGTTGGTGTCCTGATAGCCATAAGGTGGCTGATCGCAGCGTACTCCGGCGCGCAGCACGCCGGCCTCGGTGAGCGCGGCGGGCACGGCAGGCAAGGGAGCAGCCTGAACGAAGCTGACAAGACCGAGCGCCAGAACGGCTGCGGAAAACGCGCGATACGACATGTTGCCTCCTAGAAGAAAGGTGACTGCCGCCGGCGGCAGCCGGAGACAGAACTATGAGGGCAGATCGGAAGATGCAGCGTGGGTCGTCGGTGCCTGGCGGTCATAGCGCCTTGGTTCTTTTGTAAGACTTATGGCGCCATGCTGGCAAATGCCAATACGCTAGGCAGCCATACGGATCTGATATGGGTAGTCGAATGAACATGAAACAGGTGGAGGCTTTTCGCGCGACCATGCTGTCTGGTTCCATGACCGCAGCGGCCGACGCCCTGCATACCTCGCAACCCAATATCAGCCGGCTGATTGCCCAGCTGGAACGCAGCTGCAGTTTCCGCTTGTTCGAGCGTATTGCGGGCCGCCTGCTGCCCACCGAAGAAGGCGCGGCGCTGTTCCGCGATGTCGAGCGCGCCTTCGTGGGTCTGGACAGCTTGCAAGCCTCGGCGCGCGCCATCGCCCAGGGCGGTACCGGGCGCCTGCGCCTCGCCGCGGTACCCTCGCTGTCACTTACCCTGCTACCTCGGGTCGTGCAGCGCTTTCGCGAGCGTTATCCACACGCCGCCATCACCATCCACACCAGCGATTCGCCGACGGTTGCGCACTGGGTAGCCTCGCAGTTCTGTGATCTGGGACTTGCATCCTATGTAGGCGAACAATTGCCGGGGATCACGGCAGAGCTGCTCAGCGACGTGCCTGGCGTCTGTGTCTTCCCGCGTGGCCACGGCCTAAGTCAGTTGGAGCGGGTAACGCCTGCGGACCTGGTCGGCGAGGAATTTATCTCGCTGGTTCCGGGCGACAGCACTCGCACGCGCATCGACCGCCATTTTCAAGAGCCAGTGGAGCGACGTCGACTGAATCTGGAGACGCCCTATGGCGCCACCATCTGTGCCATGGTCGGCCTTGGTCTGGGCGTCAGCATCGTCAGCCCGCTGGTGGCTCAGGACTATCTCCATGCCGGTTTGGACTGGCGGCCTTTCCAGCCGGCGATCCGCTTCACCAGCTACCTGCTGCTGGCAGATCACCGCCCGGCTGGCACCCTGGCTCTGGCTTTCGCCGAGGAAATGCGCGCTACCCTTCAAGAGGCGGTACGGCAATGGCAGTGACCGGAACTCCCACCCTTGCTCCCGCCTCGAATCCCTACCCCCCCTGCCGCCGCGCAGGGTTCGTTAGCGTGATAACCGAGGTGTCTCGATGAATGTCAAAGAGCTGAATCAGCAGGTCAAGGCCGGCGCGGTCAAGGAAGTCAACCTGGTGTCCATGGAAGGCGGCTCCTACGTCATCCATGCCTTGGTGGAAGGCACCTCGGTACCGGTCGCCGACGACAAGGGTGCCACCCTGCACGTAGCCTCGGTGGAAGAAGCCCGGCGTATCCTCGACGACGTCAAGGAGGTGCGCCTGTTCATCGCCCAGCCCGCGGTCTATGAAGAGATGGTCGGCCAGCCGGTGAGCCAGACCGACTCCCGCGAAGAGATCCCGCTGCGCTCGAAGATCGAGAATCGCTGAGCCGCACCCCTCTGCCGTCGCCGGCTGCCGGCGGCGACGCCTCCCCGTCATGACCCGGATCTCCCCGACCGGCGTCATACCCTGACGATCTGACCACGCCTCATACTCACTCAGGACACATTGTTATATTATAACAATTTCAAGTTCGCCTGAGGATAACGCTATGTCCGTTGCCAGTCCTACCCACGCGTCTGCTCGCTCCAACGAAGAGATCGCCTGCCTCGCCGGCGCCAAGGCCGCCTTGCACACCTGGGCGGCGACCGTCGCCACCCGCGACGTGGAAGCCATTCTCGCGCTCTATGCGCCCGACGCCATCCTGGTGCCGACGCTTTCCAACGAGGTACGGGACTGCGAGGACAGCCGGCGGGAATATTTCCGCAATTTCCTCGCCAATGAGGGGCTGGTGTGCAACGTGGAGATCTTCAAGAAGAGGGTCAGCAGCAAACTCAGCACCGTGGTGGTCGGCGGCCTCTATATCTTCCACTATCGCGATGGCGAGCAGGTCATCCGTGTGCCCGCACGCTTTCTCTTCACCTTCGAGCAGATCGACGGCCGCTGGCTGATCACCGGCCACCATTCCTCCAGAGAAGCCTGACTTAGAGCGGTTGCATTTTGTAAAACTGCAATCCTTGCCGAATGTGCGCGAGTTCGAAATCCTGTCCTGGTGACCCGGGCCCCTCTGACGGTATGTGCCGCCATGTCGAGTCATAGTCTTGAAACTTGACTAAGGAGGGGCTCATGAACGCCCTGCATGCATTCTTCTTCGCCGACTTCCTCGGCACCGCCACCTGGATGTGGCTGACCTTCTTCGCCGTCGTCATCGCCCTGCTGGCCTTCGACCTGGGTGTCCTCCACAAGGAGAACAAGCCCATCGAGGTCAAGGAGAGCCTGCTGCTGTCCGCGGGCTACATCACCGCGGGCCTGCTGTTCGCCCTCTTCGTCTGGCAGCTCAAGGGCGCCGATGCCAGCCTCGACTACGTCACCGGCTTCCTGATCGAGAAATCGCTGTCCATGGACAACGTCTTCCTCATGGCGGTGATCTTCGGCTTCTTCGCCATCCCTCGGGAATACCAGCACCGGGTGCTGTTCTGGGGCATTCTCGGGGTGATCGTACTGCGCGCCATCATGATCGGCCTGGGCGCCGCCCTGATCCATCAGTTCGACTGGATCCTCTATGTCTTTGGCGCCTTCCTGGTGATCACCGGGGTCAAGATGCTGTTCGCCAAGGTGGACGAAGAGCCCAAGCTCGACGACAACTTCTTCATCAAATTCTTGCGCAAGAAGCTGCGAGTGACCGACGAGCTGCACGGCCAGCATTTCTTCGTGCGCCAGCCCGATGCCAGCGGCAAGACGGCGCTCTGGGTGACGCCGATGTTCCTGGCGCTGATCGTGATCGAGTGCGCCGACCTGGTGTTCGCGGTGGACAGCGTGCCGGCGATCTTCGCCATCACCCAGGATCCCTTCATCGTCTACACCTCCAACGTCTTCGCCATCCTTGGCCTGCGCGCCCTGTACTTCGCCCTGGCGGCGATGATCCATCGCTTCGCCTATCTCAAGTACGCCCTGGCGCTGGTGCTGGTGTTCATCGGCTGCAAGATCTTTCTAGTGGGCATCATCGGCAAGATCCCCCCGGCGATCTCCCTGAGCGTGACCCTGGGCCTGCTGGCCGGTGGCGTGCTGGTATCGCTGTACAAGACCCGCAGCGAGGCCAAGCCCACCGCTGCCGGTCATGAGCCGCGCGACTCCCTGAACAAGCCTTCGTGAAGGAGCGGACGACCATGACTACCAGAGCCATCCTCGGACTCGCTGGCATCCTCCTGCTACTTGGTCTGGGTGGTTGCGACAGTGCCGAGAAGGCCGCGGACAGCTTCGCCACCAAGGTGGAGGAAGCCGCTCGCGAACAGGCGCGGGAAACCCTCGGTGGAACGCTCGACGAGCTGAACAGGAAGGTCGACGAGGCCCAGAATCAGGGCCGCGCCTGGCTGGATCAGCACCGGCCCAAAGAGCGGGAAGAGACGCCACCGGCCAGGGCAGGCAAAGCGGTGGAAGGGGTGGAAACTTGAGTGCTTGAGCACAATCATCGCGGCCATGGGCCGCTCCTACAGGAGGTGATGCTTTTGTAGGAGCGGCCCATGGCCGCGATAAGGTGCGATAAAGACAATTCTCCTACCGTTGCATCTGTACCTGTAGGAGCGGCCGCATCGGCGGACCGCCACGGCCGCGATAGCCCGTCGACCGAGAAGTAGCCACTACAACACCGCCAGGATCTCCTGCCGGTGTACCTTGCCTTCCACGGTCACCGCCACCTCATCGCCCTCCTCCCGCCCCAGCAATGCCTGACCCAGGGGTGCGCGGGGCGAGATCACCAGGACATCGTGGCCATCCAGCTTAACCTTGAGTCCTGCCGCATCCGGGCCGAGGAACAGCCAGCGGCTGGCCGTCGCGGTGGTCAACTCGACCAGAGCACCGATGCGAATGCCGTCGTTCATGGCCACGGGTGTCAGCGCCCGGTAGGCCGCCAGGGCCAGCTCGATCTCGTGCAGGCGACGGCGTTGGCCATCCGCCAGATAGGCCGCTTCCAGACCGCGGGTGTCGTACTTGTTCTCGGCCTTGCTTTCGCTGTGGGTGGCCGCCTCGTGGCTGGCCGCCAATTGCTGGCTGATGACCTCGCGGTCGGCTTCCAGGGCCTGAAGAATGAGGGGAAGCAGTCGCGCTTTGTCCATGAACCGGTCGCCGGAGCAAAGGGTGCGAGCCTAAGGCCAAAACCCGCTCGCTGCCAGTCCTCGGAGAACGTCCGTCCGGCCATTAGAACCCGCACGCGGGCCACCGGTCAGTACAAGGCAGAATGTAACAGGGCATAACAGATGCACACTCGTACCGGACTCACCTTGCTGGCTCGCGGCGGCTATGCCGCTCGTGGTCTCGTCTATCTCATCATCGGCGTCCTGGCGCTGCTCGCCGCACGCGGCTCCGGCCAGCCGGCGGACAGCCACGACAGCCTGGAAGCCCTGCTCGCCCAACCCTTCGGCCACTTTCTGGTCGGCCTGGTGGTGGTAGGTCTGATCGCCTTCGCGGCCTGGCGTATTCTTCAGGCCATACGTGATGTCGATGACCATGGCAGCAAGCCCAAGGGCCTGGTGATCCGCGCCGGCCTGCTGGTAGGCGGCATCACCTACGGCGCCCTGGCCTTCTTCGCCCTGGGCCTGCTGATCAGCGGTCTGCGACAGGGCGGTGGTTCGGGTGGGGAAACCAACGACCTGCTGCAAATGATCCTCGGCTGGCGCTATTCCAATCTGCTGGTCTACGTCGCCGCACTGATCCCTCTGGGGGTGGGCCTCGCCCATTTCGTGAAGGGCTGGAAGGCCAGCTTCGAGCGGTATCTCGAAGCCAGTCCCGAACAGCTGCGCCTGATTCGGCCCATCGGTCGCTTCGGCCTGATCGCTCGGGGCGTGGCTTTCGTCGAGATCGCCGTCCTGCTGGTGGTCAGCGGTTCGCGCTACCAGGCGCTGCATCCGCCGGGCATGAAGGACGCCCTGAACGGCCTGCAGAATCTGCCCTTCGGCGGACTGGTCCTCTCGGTGGTAGGCTTGGGCCTGATCGCCTTCGCCTTCTACAGCTTCGCCGAGGGCTACTGGCGACGCATCGACATGGACCTGCCGGATGTGGGCGGATCGCTGCGCCAGGTTTTGCCGCGTTAGCTCAGCCTCACCCGCGCCAGCCGTTGCGCATGGCCTGCCAATGGCGGGATGGTTGCCCGTCCAGAAGCCGTGGTCGTCGCCCGGACAGTGGACGGACGACGGGCGGCGGGCGCCAACCCACGCTGAAAGACGC
The DNA here is from genome assembly GCF_009765395.1 of Pseudomonas sp. BAV 4579. NCBI lineage: Bacteria > Pseudomonadati > Pseudomonadota > Gammaproteobacteria > Pseudomonadales > Pseudomonadaceae > Pseudomonas > Pseudomonas sp. BAV 4579. The sequence continues at coordinate 76,296 of NZ_WHOV01000012.1, forward strand.
TCCACCGCGCGCCCAGCCGTACCGCCAGGTTGCCGACCAGACAACGCGGCTCAGAGATTTACGGCCGGTCGCGCGAATATCTTCCAAGCGGCGCCGCCGATGGATGGCCGCTAGGCCTCCACCTGGCTCCACTGCTTGTGCAGCCGCTTGTCCGATACCGGCATCCGCGTCCCCAGCTGCTGAGCCCAGAGCGACACCCGATACTCTTCCAGCATCCAGCGATAGAGCTCCAGATTGGCGTCGCGCTTGCCTTCCTGGCCATGCTTGGCGGCGCGGGCACGATACTGCTCCCAGAGTCCGGCCAGCTCGCCGCTCCAGACACGATCGCGCTGCACCTGGCTGCCGAGCTTGTCGAAGCGCTGCTCGATGGCCTTCAGGTAGCGGGGATACTCCTTGAGCCATTCCAGCGGCGTATCGCGGACGAACCCGGGATAGACCAGGCTACCCAGCTGCGCCTTGATGTCGTTGAGGGCCACCGCCTGGGCCAGGTCGATGCGGCCCTTGAATTTCTTCTGCAGGCCATGCCAGAGCTTGAGGATCTCCAGGGTCAGGCGTGCGATGCGTTCGGCCTGCTCGGTCCAGCCGCCCTTGCGCCGCTCGGCCAGTGAAGCCAGGCCGGCGCCATCGCGGGGCAGCTCGGCGTCGTCGGCGAGGATGGTGGCGTCCAGGCTGGCCAGCAGGATGTCTTCCACCAGCGCCTCCGGTCGACCCAGTTCGCGGTGCAGCAAGCTTAGCTCGGTGAGCCCGGGCAACTTGCCGCGCAGGAACTTGGCCTGTTCCGCCAGTTGCTGCAGCAGCAGTCGCTGCAGGGCGCGGCGGTGCTGGAGGCGGGCTTCGGCCTGGGTGGCGAAGCGGCCTTCGCGCACCGTGCCCTGCTCGTCCACCAGCGCCGGATAGACCGTCATGGAAAGGCCGGCCACCTGCTGCTGGGTCTTGGCCGCCACCTCGGCGAAGGCCTTGGCCTCCACCGGGCGCTGCTCCTGGCGCTTCTGCGTCGGCAGCGCCAGGGCCGCCTGACTTTCCTGGGCGAAGCGCGCCGTCACCTCGGCCAGATCGCGGCCCTCGCCCAGCGGCTTGCCCTGGGCATCGACCACCTCGAGATTCATGCGCAGGTGCGGATCCAGGCCGGCTTCGGCCTCCGGCCAGGCTTCGTCGGGGATGCGGGCACCGGTCATGCGCTGCAATTCGCGTCCCAGGGCCTCGTGCAGCGAGCCCTCGCCGAAGGGGATCTTGTCCAGCGCCGCGCGCACGAAATCCGGCACCGGGACGAAGTTCTTACGCAGGGCCTTGGGCAGGTTGCGCACCAGGGCCACGCAGCGGTCATAGAGCAACCCTGGCACCAGCCAGTCGAGGCGCTGGGGCGGCAGCTGTGGCAACAGCGGCGCCGGCACCCGCAGGGTGACGCCATCACGCGGATGGGTCGGGTCGAATTCGTAGGACAGCGGCAGGGTCAACTCGCCCAGGCGCAGGGTGTCCGGATACTGGGCGGCGGTCACCTCGCTGGCTTCACGGGCGAGGACGTCTTCCTCGCGCATGATCAGCAGATCGGGCTGCTTGGCGCTTTCGCGGCGATACCAGCTGTCGAAGGTGGCGGTCTGGTAGACGTCCGCCGGCAGACGCGCGGCATAGTAGTCGAACAGGGTTTCCTCGTCGGCGAGGATGTCGCGGCGGCGGGCCTTGGCTTCCAGTTCGTCCAGCCGCTCCAGCAGCGCCCGGTTGGCGGCCAGGCACTTGGCGCGACTGTTGATCTCGCCGCGCACCAGGCCTTCGCGGATGAACAGCTCGCGGGCAGCGGGCGGATTTACGGGGCCGAAGTGCACCGGGCGACGACCGACCACGATCAGGCCATAGAGGGTGACCTGCTCATAGGCCACCACCTGGCCACGCTTCTTCTCCCAGTGCGGCTCCAGATGGGTCTTCTTGACCAGGTGCCCCGCCACCGGCTCGATCCAGTCCGGCTCGATCTTGGCCACCATGCGGGCGAACAGCTTGGTGGTCTCCACCAGTTCCGCGGCCATGATCCAGGTGGGTTTCTTGCGACCGATGACGCTGCTGGGATGGATCCAGAAGCGCCGCTGGCGCGCGCCCAGGTAGTCGCCGTCTTCGCTCTTCTGGCCGATCTGGCTGAGCAGGCCGGCGAGAATGGCCTTGTGCAGCGCCGCGTAACCGCGGGCACGCACCGCCGCCTCGCTGGCCTCGGCCTGTTGCTGGGCCTTGGCGTTGATGTGCTTGTCAGTGGTCGGCGCGGGTTTGTGGGTGCCCTCCGCGGCTGCTGGCGCTGGACTTTCGGCCTTGCGCACCTGGAGTCCCAGTTCGCGGCACAGCAGGGTCAGCTGGCGATGGGCATCGCGCCATTCGCGCAGCCGCAGGTAGTTGAGAAAGTGCTTGCGGCACCAGCTGCGCAGGGCGTTGGAACCCAGCGCCTGGCGCTGCTCTTCGAAGCCGTGCCAGAGATTGACCAGGGCGGCGAAGTCGGAATCCGGGTCCTTCCACTGGGCATGGGCCTGATCGGCCTGGGTCTGGCGGTCCGCCGGGCGTTCGCGCGGGTCCTGCACCGACAGGGCGCTGGTGACGATCAGCACCTCGGCGAGACTGCCCTGCTCGGTCGCTTCGAGCAGCATGCGGCCGAGGCGCGGATCGACGGGCAGGCGCGCCAGTTGCCGACCCAGGGGCAGCAGGCGGCCTTCGACATCGACCGCCGAGAGTTCCTGCAACAGGGTGAAGCCGTCCTTGATCGCCTTGCCATCCGGCGGCTCGATGAAGGGGAAATCTTCGATGCGACCGAGGCGCAGATGCAGCATCTGCAGGATCACCGCCGCCAGGTTGGTGCGCAGGATCTCCGGATCGGTAAAGGTCGGGCGACCGAGGAAGTCCTCTTCGCTGAAGAGGCGGATGCAGATGCCTGGCTCAACCCGGCCGCAACGACCCTTGCGCTGGTTGGCGCTGGCCTGGGAGATGGCTTCGATGGGCAGTCGCTGGACCTTGGCGCGGTAGCTGTAGCGACTGATGCGCGCGGTCCCGCTGTCGATCACGTAGCGGATGCCCGGCACGGTCAGCGAGGTCTCGGCGACGTTGGTGGCAAGCACGATCTTGCGCCCGGGGCGCGGCTGGAAGATCTTCTGCTGCTCGGCCGGGGTCAGCCGCGCATAGAGCGGCAGCACCTCGGTGAATTTCAGCTGGGCCTTGCGCAGGACCTCGGCGCAATCGCGGATCTCGCGCTCGCCGGGCAGGAACACCAGCACATCGCCGGGGCGCTGACCGACACTGCGCTCGTGCGCCTCGATCTCGTCCAGCGCCTGGAGGATGCCCTGGTCCACCGAGAGATCGTCAACCAGCCGTTCGCCGTCTTCATCCACCTCGGCGCTGAGCGGGCGGTACCAGGTCTCGACGGGATAGGTCCGCCCGGACACCTCGACGATGGGCGCGCCGTCGAAATGCCTGGAGAAGCGCTCCAGATCGATGGTGGCCGAGGTGATGATCAGCTTGAGATCGGGGCGACGCGGCAGCAGAGTCTTGAGAAAGCCCAGCAGGAAGTCGATGTTGAGACTGCGCTCGTGGGCCTCGTCGACGATGATCGTGTCGTAGCGTTCGAGAAAGCGGTCATGCTGGGTTTCGGCCAGCAGGATGCCATCGGTCATCAGCTTGATCAGGGTGGCATCGGTGCTCTGATCCTCGAACCGCACCTGATAGCCGACCAGTTCGCCCAGCGGCGAACCCAGTTCTTCCGCCACCCGGGCGCCCACGCTGCGCGCCGCCAGGCGGCGCGGCTGGGTGTGGCCGATCAGCCCCTGCACCCCCCTGCCCAGTTCCAGACAGATCTTGGGCAGCTGGGTGGTCTTTCCCGAACCGGTCTCGCCGGCGATCACCACCACCTGATGGCCGGCGATGGCGCGCTTGATTTCCTCGCGCTTGGCGGCGATCGGCAGGGCGTCGTCGTAACGGATGCGCGGCACGCTGGCACGCCGCGCCTCGACCTTGGCGCAGGACGCCTGGAAACGCTCCAGCCACTGGGCTTCGCGGATGGGATCAGGTTGTTTCTGCAGGGCCTGGAGCTGGCGCCGCAGGCGATGGCGATCGGCGTTGAAGGCCTGATCCAGGTTGGCGGCGAGACGGGCAACGGAGGGGGTATCGGTCATGAAACTCTTTCGACGGCGGTCGTTTGGACCGGTAAGTGTAAAAGAGTTGGGGTGTATGGCGGGGCTTTACAAGAACGGCGGGTGGAAAACCGCCGGGTTGCCTGCCCCTGCGCGACGCCTGGTCGCGCAGGGGCGGTAGCGCATTAGCGCTTGGCCTGGACGCTGGCTACGTTCAGCTTGGCCGGCGGCGTGCGCAGGGCCATGTCCAGGGACTGCAGGGCCTTCCAGGCGTCCTGTTGCAGATCGGCGGGATCGGCGTGATCGAACTTGATCTTTTCGCCGGCGGCCGGCAGCGGCGGACGGGTGCCGTAGATCAGCGCATAGAAGACCGAGGCGGTCAGGTAGGTGCCGGTAAAGGACGGATGGCTGCCGTCGGGCAGGAACAGCCCCGGCTGCGGCTGATCGGCCAGGGCCTTCTGCCAGGCCTGGCCCACCGGGGCCAGCAGCGCGCCGGTCTCCTTGGCCAGGGGGGTGTAGACGCTGTCCAGTTGCGCCTGCATGGTCGGGTTATTCTGCCGGGCCCAGGTCAGGTAGAGGATCGGCTGGGCGCCGTCCTTGCGCGCCAGGTCGGCGATCAGGCGTACGTACTGACGGGTGAGGTCCGGATTCTTCACCGGCATCATGCTGTGATCCTGGATCACCACGTAGTCGTAGTTGGCCTTGGCCAGCTCGTCCTGCACGTCGTGGCGCTTCCAGTGTTCCTCGAGGCTGGCGCCGCTGAAGGTCACATGCTTGACGTCCAGCGGACGCGACTGACCGGCCTCGACGGACATCTGACGGACCATTGCCGGCAGATCGTTGACGAAGGTGTAGCTGTTGCCCAAGAACAGGACGCGGATGGGTTCACCGGCCTGGACCTGACCGAGCACGCTGGAGCCCAGCAGGAAGAGGCCCAGCAAGGCCTGGCGTACGCTAATTCGCATGGTGTGTCCTCAAGGAAAGAGGTCGGAGAGATGACGGCAAAATGCCGCCTGCGGTTTATACCCGAACCTCTTGCGAAAACCATGCTTGGAAACCAGCGGCACCGCTACCAGTCGACGAGAGGTAGCGGCGCAGGGGACGTAGTGGCGTCCTGTTACGCCTTCTTGAGTTCGGCGTCACGCAGTTCGCGACGCAGGATCTTGCCGACGTTGGTGGTCGGCAGGCTGTCGCGGAATTCCACCAGCTTGGGTCGCTTGTACCCGGTGACGTTGTCGTGCATGTGCTTGAGCACCTGCTCGGTGGTCAGGGACGCACCGGGCTTGGGCACCACGAAGACCTTGATCTTCTCCCCCGCCACCTCATCGGGAATGCCGATGGCCGCGCACTGCATCACCCCGGGCAGCTGGGAAAGCACCTCTTCCAGCTCGTTGGGATAGACGTTGAAGCCGGACACCAGAATCATGTCCTTCTTGCGGTCGACAATGCGCAGGTAACCATCCGGCTCGATCACGGCGATGTCGCCGGTATGCAGCCAGCCCTCGGCATCCAGCACCTCGGCAGTGGCCTCGGGGCGCAGCCAGTATCCCTTCATGACCTGGGGGCCCTTGACGCACAACTCGCCGGGGGTGTCGAAACCCTGGGCCACGCCATCGGCATCCACCACCTTGCAGTCGGTGCCCGGCACCGGCACGCCGATGGTGCCCAGCCGGCGACGCTCCAGCGGATTGAAGCTCACCACCGGACTGGTCTCGGTCATGCCGTAGCCTTCGCAGATGCCGCAGCCGGTGACCTCTTCCCAACGCAGGGCCACGGATTGCTGCAGCGCCATGCCACCGGAAAAGGTCACCTTGAGCTGGGAGAAATCCAGCTGGCGGAAATCCTCGCTGTTGCACAGGGCGGCAAACAGGGTGTTGAGACCGACGAAGCCGTTGAAGCGCCACTGCCTGAGTTCCTTGACCAACGCCGGCAGGTCGCGCGGATTGGTGATCAGGACGTTGTGGTTGCCCTGGATCAGCATGGCCATGCAGTGAATGGTGAAGGCATAGATGTGGTAGAGCGGCAGCGGCGCGATCATGACCTGGGCACCGCCGCCCAGGTACTTGGTCATCAGCACCTGGCACTGCAGCATGTTGGCCACCAGATTGCGGTGGGTCAGCATGGCGCCCTTGGCGATACCGGTGGTGCCGCCGGTGTACTGCAGCACGGCGACGTCCTCTGCCGCCGGATCGGCGTCGACGAAATCGACGTGCTCGCCCTTGGTCATGGCATCGACGAAGCGGATGGAATGGGGAATGCGATAGGCCGGCACCATCTTCTTGACATGGCGGACCACGGCGTTGACCAGCAGGCGCTTGAAGGTCGGCAGCAGGTCGCCGACCTCGGTGATGATGACGTGGCGGATATCGGTCTGCGGCAGCACCTGTTCGGCCAGGTGCGCCATGTTGGCCAGGCAGACCAGCGCCCGGGCGCCGGAATCTTTGAACTGGTGCTGCATCTCACGCGCGGTATAGAGGGGGTTGGTGTTGACCACCACCAGACCGGCGCGCATGGCGCCAAAGACCACCACCGGGTACTGCAGCACGTTGGGCATCTGCACGGCGATGCGATCGCCGGGTTGCAGGTCGGTGTGCTTCTGCAGATAGGCGGCGAACTGGCCGGACAATTCATAGAGTTCGCGGTAGCTCAGCGTGCGACCCAGATTGCTGAACGCCGGGCGCTCGGCGTAGGTCTGGCAGGCCTCGCGAAATACCGCCAGGACGTTGCGATAACGGTCCAGGTCTATGTCTGTCTGGATGCCCTCGGGATATTTGTCACTCCAGAAATTCGGCATCATGCAGCCCGCTCCCGCTCTATGGTTATTGTTCGTTGGCGTGCCGTGATCAGCGCTGAACCGGCCCTGCGAGCCTAGCAGTTTTGCCTAGCCCGCAACAGCATCAATATCCGCCCTGAACGTCACCTAATGACCATATGGTCAATTGCGGTCATTCTTTCTGCCGGCTTTTCTGGGAGGCGATTAGCCTCCGGCGGCGAGGCTGGGTAGAATGCCCGGCTTCGCGGCGTCCGCCGCCTTGTCACAGCTGCTGGAGCGCCTCATGAGCCTGACCGAAAACATCCCTTATGAAGCCCTCGAAGTCGGCCAGAAGGTGACCGTGACCCGCATCATCGAGGAGCGTGACGTGCTGCTGTTCGCCGCCGTTTCCGGCGACTGCAACCCGCTGCACCTGGACGCCGATTTCGCCGCCAAGACGCTGTTTCGCGAGCCCATCGCCCACGGCATGCTCAGCGGCGCCCTGATCAGCGCCGCGGTGGCCTGCAACCTGCCGGGACCGGGCACCCTCTATGTCGACCAGACCATGACTTTCGAAAAGCCGGTCAAGCTGGGCGATACCCTGACGGTGGAAATCGAGGTGCTGGAAAAGCTGCCGAAGTTTCGCGTGAATCTGGCGACCCGGGTGTTCAACCAGCACGGTGACAAGGTCGTCGACGGCGTCGCCAAGGTGGTCGCGCCGCGCAAGGCGGTGCAGGTGCAACAGGTCGAACTGCCCCCCGTCACCGTCGGCTGAGCCCCCCTTCCCCGCTTCAACTCAGATCGGCCAGGCCTCGTTGCAACGGGGCTTGCAGACTGAACTCGCTGAACGCCACTTCCATGCCGCCCCGCTCCGGGGTGCCGCACACCGGGCCGACCCGGTATTCCGCAGCCGCTGGCAGGCTGGCCAGGCGCAGCAGCGGCCAGCGCTGACCGTCGAACGAGGCCTGGACCCGCAGGGTGCCCTGGGTCAGGGTGACCCTCAGCCACACCTCCTCGCGCTCACCCAGGGGCGCGCCCACGGCCAGGTCCGAGCGTCCCAGGGTCAGGACGCTGAGCAGTTGGGGGGTATCGTCGAAGTAGCCGATGCCGACGCGCAGCCACTGCTGCTCATCGATCCGCACCATCAGCCCGGCGTGGTCGCCCTGGTTCTTGCAGCGCGCCGCCACTCGCAGCTGGGCGGTGAAGCCACTGGTGACCCGGGCGCCGAAGAAGTGGCCGCTGTGGCGCTCGGCGCCGTCGTGGGTCTGACGCCAGAAGTTACTGTGGCGATCGGTGATGACCCGCAGCCGCTCGGGCTCGGCCAGCCAGGTCTCGGGTTCATTGATCCATTGGCAGATGTCGAACATGGGGCTCTCCTCGCGTGCTCGCGCTTGGAGTCCCGCCTGCCCCGCAAGTTCGTCTAGACCCCGCCCTTGAGAATGGCGGCGGCGATCTGGCCGAGGCCGATTTCCTGCTCCACCGCGCCGAGCTTCATGGCTTCCTTGGGCATGCCGTAGACCACGCAGCTGTCTTCGTCCTGGCCGAGGGTACGGCCGCCGACGTCACGCAGCTCCTTGAGGCCGCGAGCACCGTCGTCGCCCATGCCGGTCATGATGATTCCCAGGGCATTGCTGCCGGCGGCCCGCGCCACCGAGCGGAACAGCACATCCACCGAGGGGCGATGACGACTCACCGGCGGACCGTCGACCACGTCCACCTGATACTGGGCACCACTGCGCTTGAGCAGCATATGGCGACCGCCCGGCGCGATCAGCACCCGCCCCGGCAGGACCCGATCGCCATGCCGGGCTTCGCGCACCTCCAGCTCGCAGAGGCGATCCAGGCGCTCGGCGAAGGCGGCGGTGAAGCGCTCGGGCATGTGCTGGACCACGACGATGCCCGGGCAGACCCGTGGCAACGAGGTCAGCACCGCTTCCAGGGCCTGGGTCCCGCCAGTGGAGGTACCCAGGGCGACGATGCGCTCGGTGGTGCGCGCCATGGCCGGGCTGCCGCCGGCCGGCAGGATGGCGTCGGCGCTGAGCTTGGGCGTCGGCACCACCGGCACGCCTCGGGGCGCCAGGCGCTTGAGATTGGCCCGGGCAGCGGCCTTGACCGCGCTGGTGAGGTCGTCCGAGGCGTCCTTGAGGAACTGCTTGAGATTGGCCTGGGGCTTGGTGACGATGCTGACCGCCCCGGCGGCCATGGCCTGCAGGGTGGTGGCGGCGCCCTTCTCGGTCAGGGTCGAGCAGATCACCACGGGGGTCGGGCGCTCGGCCATGATCTTCTTGAGAAAGGTGATGCCGTCCATGCGCGGCATCTCCACGTCCAGCACGATGACGTCGGGCCACTGCTTGCGCATCTTGTCCTGGGCGAATACCGGGTCGGCGGCGACCCCCAGCACCTCGATGGCCGGATCCTCCGCGAGACTCTGGGCGAGCACCTGCCGCACCACGGCGGAGTCGTCGACGATAAGGACCTTGATCTTGTTCATGGAGTAAGTCTCGTAAGCGGCGGAACATAGGGTAGCTCCACCTGTTGCATGAGCACCCGGCCGTCGACGAGGTCCAGGGACAGTTTGCGATGGCCGGCGCCGCGGACATGGGTCCGCACCGCGTGAATACCGGCCTGGGCCAGCTGCGCCAGCGCCGTCTCGACGTTGACGTCGCCGATGCTGCGGACGCGCTCGCGCAGGAGCTGGGGAAACATGTTGCCGCCGCCGTAGAGGTGCACCTGATAACCGGGCAGGTCACCGCCGTGGCGCGCGATCGCCCCCAGTAGCAACTGCAGGGATTCGTCGACATAGTGGCCGTCAGCGGGCGCACCGGGCGCGGCGCGCTGACGCCTGGGCAACAGCGCATGGGTCATGCCGCCGAGACGGCGCCGCGGATGCCAGAAGACGAAGGATACGCAGGAGCCCAGGATAGTGCGGATCCGCACCTCGCCCTGGCCGAAATACCAGTCGCCAGGACGCAGGAACAGCTCCGGCGCGGCTGCCATGGCTAGAGCGGACGTTGATAGATGGAAGGGCTGACCATTTTCAAGGCGTCGGTCACCCCGTTGAGGCTCTCGGAATGACTGACGAAGAAGTAGCCACCGGGTCGCAGATGGCGCACCAGACGGGCCACCACCTGGCGCTTGGTGGGCACGTCGAAGTAGATCATCACGTTGCGCAGGAAGATGATGTCGAAGGTGCCCAGCTCCGGTAGCGAATTGTTCAGATTGATCTGGCGAAAGGCGATCCGCGCGGTCAGGCGCGGATCCACCAGAAAGGTACCGTCGTTGTCGCCCACGCCCTTGAAGCAGTAGCGCCGCAACAGCGCCGGCGGGATGTTCTCGGCTTCGGCGAGCGGATACTGGGCATTGCGCGCCTTGGCCAGCACCCGGGTGCTGAGGTCGGAGGCGACGATTTCCCAGGGGCGCTCGCCCAGTCCTTCGGCCAGGGTCATGGCCAGGGTATAGGGTTCCTCTCCCGAGGAGCAGGCGCCGCTCCACAGCCGCAGCGGCTGGCGCCTGTCCCAATTCGGCAGCACCTGCTCGCGCAGGAAGTCGAAGTGCTTGGGCTCGCGAAAGAAGTAGGTTTCGTTGGTGGTCAGGAGATCGACCGCCATCTGGCATTCGGCCTGGTCGCGCTGGATCAGCTGGAAATAGGCGTCGTAGCTGGGCGTGCCGCGCTGGCGCACGCGCTTGGCCAGGCGACCGCTCACCAGCGGGCGCTTGGCATCGGACATGCTGATGCCGGCGACCCGGAAGATGAAGCTGCGAAACTGGCGGAATTCGCTGTCGGTCAGCGCGGGGAGTTCCATGGTTCGCGACTCAGGCAGCCGTCATGGCGGCGAGCTGGGCGAGATCGTCTGCGCCCAGCACCCGATCCATGTCGAGCAGGATGACGAAGCCGGCACCCTGCTTGGCCATGCCGAGGATGAAATCGGTGCGGATCGAAGCGCCGAAGCGCGGCGCCGGCTCGATGCCGTCGGTGCCGATCTCCAGCACCTCGCAGACCGCGTCCACCACGATGCCGAATACCTGGGGACCACCGTCGACCTGGATCTCCAGCACCACGATGCAGCTGCGGCGGGAGGTCTCGGTCACCTCGTTGCGAAAGCGCACGCCGAGGTCCATGACCGGCACGGCGGCGCCGCGCAGGTTGATGACGCCACGGATGGCCGGCGGCAGCATGGGCACCGTGGTGACCGCGCCGTACTCGATGATCTCCCGCACGCAGCCGGTGTTCACGCCGTAGAGATCACCGGCGAGCTGAAAGGTCAGAAACTGGCGCAATAGCATCAGGCGTGCTCCTCGAAACGAGCGAAACCGGCCGGCACGCTGCCACGGGGCGCGCGACGGGGCGAGTCGATCAGCGCCGAGGTGCGCTCGGCCAGGCTCGGGCCCGAGCGCTTGGCGCCGGGACGGGCAACCTGCTGCGCCACCGGCGAACCGCTCAGGGTGAAGTATTCCATCATCTGCTGGAGCTGCTCGGCCTGGCCGCTCATCTCTTCCGCGGTGGCGGCCAGCTCTTCGGACGCCGAGGCGTTCTGCTGGGTGATCTGGCTCAGTTGCAGCATGGCGCCATTGATCTGCTCGACCCCGGCGCTCTGCTCTTCGGAAGCCGCGGTGATTTCCTGCACCAGGTCGGAGGTCTTGTTGATGGAGGGCACCATCTCGCCCAGCAGCGATCCGGCGCGCTCGGCCAGGGCCACGCTGCTCTTGGCCACGGTGCCGATTTCCTGG
>NZ_WHOV01000127.1:0-45579 GCF_009765395.1 Pseudomonas sp. BAV 4579
TTAATTTGGTCGGGACGGAGTGATTCGAACACTCGACCCCTTGCACCCCATGCAGGGGGCCATTCCAGCCTAAGTCATTGATTTTCATGGTAACATCCACCTCAGCAGCCCCGCAAATTTCGCCGCTTTCTGTGCTTATGCAAACGATGGAGTGCGGCCTCCAGCGGGGGTTTTGATTGCCCTGCTGCCCCCCTCCGGCGTTCTGCCGACACCCAATCCCCTACCGCTTTCCCTGCAGCCAACTGATCTGGCTGCGCAGCCGGTCTGCGTCCATCTTCTCGTCCACGGCCATCGATCGAGCTGCGGCTAGCTCCTTGCGGAGGTTTGCGCTCTCCCGCTGGCTGATGTCCACGGCAAGCAGCAGCTGGTGATACTTTTCGTCGATTGGCTGGAGGGATGGCGCCGGAGCCCCTTCACCACCGCCGGCCATCCATTTCTGAACGCCTAGCTGCTTCAGCCCCCTGACGATCTTGACCTCGGTCCACAGCTGATCGCGCTCGGCCAGCACCGTCAGTAGGTTCTGGCGAAGCCGCCCCATGATCCCGCGCATGATCTCGATCTCCTCGACGTAGAGGTCGCGCTGGTTCCTGATCATCTCCAGGCAGTCCGGGTCGAAGTCATCACCCCCGAAGCTGCCGAACTCGTCGACTTGTTCCATGGCATAGCCCGATACTGGCTTTCCATACAGTAGTCAGGCCGGGCTAGGCCAGCAAGCTTGACAGCGACGAACGGCAGTCACTGGCAGCTGGCCACTCCGGCCACCAGTTCGCGCTCGTAGCCGATCCGCTGCCGACGCTCCGCCAGCAGCGCCCGGACCTTCACCTCCAGGCTGTCCTCCTTGCGCAGCCCCGCCGCCGCCCAGGCCGGTACCGCCGGCGACTTCACCCGGCACGGTACCGGCACCGGCACCTCTACGCGCACCACGCGCGGCTCAGGCTCGGCAGCGGGATGGCCAGCGCACCCCGCCAGCGCGATGACCATTCCCGCGATGATCCATCTCATAGGCCCAGCTCCTTGTCGATGATCGCGGCAGCGGCCGCCGCTGGGTCGCCGCCGGTGCGCTCTTGCTGCAGGCGGTTGGCTGCCTGGTAATCCTCGCCGGCGGCCTTGGCTGCCTTCTGCTGGATCGGCTCGGCCTCCTTGGCGCGCTTCTCGGCGGCCAGGCGGAGATCGGCCAGCGCCTGGTTCTGCTGCCCGACCTGCCCTTCCAGCGTGCTGCTGGTGGTGCGGCAGGACGCCAGGGTGCTGGCAGCGTCCGTCACCTTGTCCTGCAGCTTCTTGACGACCGGTCGGTAGTGATCGGCGGTGAGCCAGTAGGCGACGCCGGCACCGGCCAGGGCGCCCAAGGCGAGCAACACGACTGCGGCGACCGCGAGCACGGCCGTCCTGTACTGCTCGAAGAGCGCGTTCACGCCAGCACTCCACCGGCACGCTGGTACGCAGCAACCAGGGTCTCCAGGCGGTGCTCAGGCTGGCCATAGCCGGCGCCCGGCAGGCTGGCCCACAGGTTGCTCACCTTCCCAACGGCCACCTCGAACCTGCCGGCGATGATGTCTGGCAGCGCCCGGCGCTCCTTGATCAGCTGGATGGCCCAGCGGTCCTGGGCGACCGGACCGAAGCTGGTCAGGCGCAGCAGGTCGCGATAGTGAGCCCAGTCCTTCAGCATGAACTGATAGCGGCCAGCGGCGTTGCTGGTCAGGCCCTTGCTGTTGATGACCTTCGACTTCCGACCGTTGGCGAACGGATGGGTCGAGTAGTCGGTGAAGATCTCGGGGATGCCGTCCCGTCCGGTAACGATAACGTCGTAGCCATCGTCGCGGGTGGCTTGGCTGGTGGATGTCCCTTCCGAGCGCGCCAGCATGTCCAGGAAGGCGAGCACGTTCCTGCCGCCAGCGGCAGCCTCGTCAATTCGAGCCATGGTTTTCTCCAGGCGAAAAAAAGCCCGCGCTCGGCGGGCTGGTTGTCCTCATGATCGTGAGGAATCGGTGAGGCGGTTGGGGTCAGGCGGTGCGATTCCGCGCGACCGTGAGGATTTCAGCCGGCGCCGTAGTGGCTCGCGCCACCGATCCGGACGCCGCCCCACATCAGCCAGGCGCGCCAGCGAGCAATGCCGCTTGATCGCAGGGCGTTAAAAAAGACCTGGTCGGCCTGCCGGCGCGGTAGCAGCGCGCCGCGATACAGCCAGTCGTGCAGGACCGCCGCGGCATGGCCATAGGCGCCGACCAGCTCGAACACCACCGGTAGGCGCGGCACGCTGGCGAAGTCGGTCTCAAAGTCCATCGGCACCGTCAGCAGGCCATGCTCGGGGTCCAGATACGAAAATGGCGCCAGGAGGCGCCATGTCTTGCGGTCGGTCTGCAATTCGGCCTGCAGCGGCTCCGGGAATCGGTTCATGCCGTGGCCTGGTCGGGCAGTGCTGGAAGTTCAGCCAGAAAGGCCTCCAGAGCCGGGATCTCGCGCTCGCCCGCCTTGACCTTGGCCAGCTCTTGATAGGCGTAGGCCCAGACCAGCGAGCGCCAAGCCCGGAAGGCCTTGCCATCCTCTTGGAACTTGGGCACCGCCGGCTCTTCGGCGTAGCTCACCGCCGTTGCGATGGAGTCATAACCGCGCGCCTTCGCTGCAGTATCCAGGTGTCCTTGGATGGCCAATTCAAAAGTGCCGGTTAATGAAGCCTGCGCCTGTTCCTGCTTCTGCTCAGCGGTGATCAGCTTCGAATAGTCGATGCTCATGTTGGCAGCTCCAAATTGCCGTCAGCAGGGCTGATCATATCGAGTGGGTGCATCGCCGCCTCCGAGGCATCAGGGCCTAGCGGCAAGATCAGCGGCACGATCAGCTCGCCGCCTACCCGGGTCACGTCGCCGGCAATCCAAGGGCAGCTGATAGCTGCGGCTGGGAGCGTGGCCCCTTCGGTCACGGGACGGAAATCAAAGCGTTCGCCATTGATAGTCAGCACGTCGCTGCGCTTGCTCACCTTCAAGGTGTCATCCCGCCGCTGCGGGGAAAGCTTGATGATCATTTCCATCTCCCAATGGCCATGCCGGTTACCGTCTGGGTCGACCCCAGGGATGCAGGATAGATACAGCGAAACAGCGCATTGGCATTTTGGTTCGGGCCGGTACCGCCCAGGGCCCAGACCGATTCAGCGCTGTTCTGCGGGATGATGATGGGCTGCTCGCCGACGAAGAGCGCCGGAAAGGTCCAGGTCGCCGCGGAAGGCGAGATGAACAGCGCGCCGAAGGCCTGGGTCGGGCCGACCACGTTGAAGATGTGTTTGCACAGCTGCAGGCCGTTGACGAAGCGCCAGCATTGGCCGTTGGCATTGGCGATGTACTCGGTGATATCGCCATTCCCCACAGAGCCCAGCGCAGCCACGAGCGCAGCCGAGCCCAGCCCCAGGGTCGCGCGCATCGTCTGCACGTCCGCATCATCCAACAGAGCCCGCGCCGCTGCGGTCAGCGTGGTGAATGCAGGGTTACCAGATCCATCGAAGTAGCCAAGCCGGTTGGCCGCCGGCTGATAGAGGCGATAGAGCTCCTCGAAATTGCCGTTGGCCTTTTCGAAAGCGGTCTTTCCCGGATCGCCTCGGTACGTCCCGTGATCCGTGGTGGTGTCGATTACTTGCCGGGTCATGCTCACGCCTCGTGGCTGGGGACCGCATAGATGAACGGCCAGTTGAAGTAGGGATCGTTACCCGACGGCGAGCCGAGAACGTCGTAGTTCTGGTAGTACTGCGCCATCGTGGTGTTGGCGCGGAAATAGCCGTAGCTGGCCACGTTCCCCTGCCCCGCTCCATCGAGCAGATAGCCGGTGAAGTTGGAGATCAGGATGTAGCTGTTGGCGCTAACCGAGAACGTGTCGGTCGTGGTCCAGTACCAGGTGCGGTTGTAGCCGCTCTGGTTGATTGGCCCATCGCGCCGGTAGGTGCGGGTGGCGTACTGGAACACCATCTGCGGATAGCCCGCGTCCAGGATCAAGCCGCCTTGGGCGTCCCACATCTGCACGCCCCAGGCCCCCGAGCTGCGCGGCGGCATGAAGACGGCCACGCAGTAGGTGTAGGTCTCAGTGGTGCCGACGATGTCCGGGCTGATGGTCATGCCGGTCCAGTTGCCCGGGCTGCCCAACTGCCGGAAGTTGCCGCAGCCGTAGCCGTTAGCGTTGAGCTTCTGGAAGACCATCGGCGGCTGCTGGCTGGTGATGGCCTGCGGCCAGTTCACCTGCAGCGGTTTGTTGGTGTTCGCCGCCACCACGTATTGCGCGGAAAAAATCCAGTGGAGCAGCGAGTTCTGGCCGTCGATCACCAGGGCGTTCTGCTCATTGAACAGCTGAATGGCGTAGCTCATCCGAAGGACACCGCCAAGATCAATGCCGACTGGTTGCCGGTCATGTTGAGGGTTACGCGCCGACCGTCGATCCGATAGGCAGGGATGCCATACCCCGCCTTGTCTTCCTGGACCCAGATCATGAAGCGCGATCCCAGGTCGCCAGGCACGTCGTAGGTCATGGTCGTGAAGTTACCGGTAGGGTTGGTGACGACGCCCCGGTGGATGATCCGAAGGGCGAAGCGGGCGCGGTCCAAGATCCGGCGCCCATTCGCATCGTTGATGATGAAGTCGTAAGCGGCCATCAGAATGGCTTCCCGATCAGCAAGCGCAGCCGGTTGTTCTCGTCGTACATCACCAGGCGAACATTGGTGATGTTCAGTCGCCCTTCTCCGGCGATCGATCCGTTGATCTCGAACGAGCCGCCCTTGTCCAGCCGCCACCCTGTCTGCCCGGCCACATAGTCGTTCGACTGGATGGTCTGGCCGATCTTGGCGTTGGTGATGGTGCCGTCGCCGATGATGGCGGTGTTTATGATCGTCTGGCCGTTCTGGATCAAGAATGGCGATGTGACCGTGCTGCCATCGGTGTTGAGCACCGCGAAGCGCGAGGCCATCACCAGGAACTGGCTGGTGACATCGCCGCCCGAGTAGTCGACGCCCAAGGCGATGCCGGCGGCGTAGCGTGTGCCGTTGGCCGTGATCTCGGTCTTGATCGAGTACGACGAAGAGATCTTCGTGGCCAGGCCATTGATCGAGTTTCCGAGCGTATTGCCCTGCTGCACGATCGCCTGCTGCGTCACCTGAACGGCTGCTGCGTTGTCGCCTACTGCCGCGGTCAGGGTGTCGGTCCGGCGGGCCTGGGCCAGGTTCTCGTCCGCTGCCACCGACTGCACGGTGATCGTGCCGGCGTAGACGTTGGTATCGCCTGCGCCCCAGGTGGTATCGCCGGCGCCCTGCGGCGTGATGCTGGCCACCAGGCCGGTGACGCTATCGGCCTGCGCCTTCACCCTGCCGTCGAGGTCGGTGATGCTTTGGGTGTTCTTGTTGACCTGGGCCGCAACGGCGCCAGCCTGGGCGATGCCCGCTCCAGCATCCAGCCAGTTCGAGCCGGGCGGTGTCTCGTTGCCATCGGTGTCGCTGTTCCAGGCATAGAGGCGGCCGTCGGTGTAGACGACCGTCTGGCCCTTCGTGTAGGTGGCGTCGGCCTTCCATACCAGCGGCACCAGGGTTTCAGCGGCGCCGATCGGCGCGAGCAGATCCTGGCCCAGCTGGCTCTTTGTGATCTTGCCGGTAAGGCCATCGAGGATCGCACCGACGTCCTGGCTGGTCGCCGCGTTGACCTTCAGGAAAGCGCTCACCCCGTATGCGTTGCGGGTCCGGATGAAGTAGTAGTAGTTCGAATAGAAGGCCAGGCCGGTGTGGGTGAAGCTAAGGCCCTGAGCCAGGTACTCGGCCTTGTCGGCGGTCGCCTTCGGGTCGGTGGTGAACCAGTACTCGTAGGTGCCGCCGTTGAGGCCGTGCAGCGGGTTGCTTGGCACCAGGGTGATAGCGTCGATGTTGGCATAGACCGCGACCTTCTCCGGGATCGGCGGGCCGTCGATGCTGACGGTGATGGTCACCTCGCCCGAGCGCGCCAGAGGGCCCACCGCGGCCACGCTCATGGTGTAGTTGCCGGACGGCAGGTCGTTGAACGAGATCTGCAGCGAGTCGGCCGCCAGGGTCTTGGACTGCAACGCCTTGGCGCCCTGGCGCACGGTGACCACGTAGCCCTGCACGCTGCCCTGGGTAGGCGCCACCCACGACAGCACACCCTGGCTGACCTCAGCCTCATCGGCCGGCGTCCAGGTCAGGTTGGTGGGCGTGCCGATGCCGCCGGTGGGCAGGCTGATGAAGCCGATCGGGTTATAGGGCTGGCCCACGGCATCGCCGAACATCTCAGCGTCGTACTGCGAGACGTTGACCGTGCAGCCGCCGGTGGCGGTCATGGTCCAGTCCTGGACGATGAACTCGCCATCTATGTTCAGGCTGGGCAGGTTGACGCGCACCACGCGGCCGGGCCGGCAGTTGTAGCCGTTGAAGTTGAGCGGGATCGACAGCGTGCCCCCGGCCCGGCGCCGGCGCAGCTCCATGTTGGCCAGGCGCTGGGCCTGGTACGGGTCGGTGATGTAGCTGAAGGACAGGGTCTCGGCCGCTTCGCCGCCGTCCTCGGCCACCCACTCGGCAATGCGGACCTCGGGATAGTCGGTGTCCGCCCAGGCCTGGGCCGGGTCCATGAACGTGCCGCGGATGATGTTGATCGCCGAGTCGTTGCTGACTTCGGTGGATCCGCTGACGGTACCGATCACCATGTCCTCGGTGATCGTGAAGTCGTAGGGACCGTAGTAAGCGCCGACCTGCAGCGACCACTTGCCGCCCACGCGCACCAGCTGGCCGCCGCACGCCTGCTCGAGCTTCTGCAGGACCTGCGTGCGCTGCTCGTCGGCGCCGATGGCGCAGGAGGTCACGTAGCGCGGGCTGGCGGTGCCGTCCGCGTTGCTCACCACCTCCTCGGAGACGTTGGCGCCATCCGCGAAGGTCTGGAACACGATCTCGTCGTCCGGCACGTTGCAGCGGTTGCGCAGGAACCAGAGCAGGTGCAGCGCGGTGTTCTCGCTGTAGCCGGTGATGCCGTTGCGGGGGTCGTAGATGTCGGTCCGGCCGCGCACGATGAAGCGCACGTCCGGGATGCCCGACGGGAAGCGCTCGGCGCTGTAGCGCAGCGACAGGCGCACGAAGCTCAGGCCGCGGCCAATCTGGCTGTCTTTCCAGTCTGGGCAGTTGGCCAGCAGGAAGGCATTCGGCTGGTTCGGGTTGATCACCACCTCGTATTCGACGCTGTCGCCGTAGGCGTTGATGTCCTCCTCGCCCAGCAGGATCTGATCCACGCCGGCAATGGCACCCTCGGCCAGGACATAGACCAGGTGCAGCCACTCGCCGTCGCCCTCCGGCCCCTTCTGCTCTTGGGCCCAGGCCAGCAGACCGCCAGTGCTCACCCGGCCGAGCAGGTAGCGGCATGCAGCCTTGGAGCTGCGGACCGTCTGCGCGGAGGGCTCCTGCTGCTGCGCGGTATCCGTGTTGAGCTTGGCCTGCTGGTTGGCCGAATACAGGGCCAGGCCGGCACCGATGGCCGCGCCCCAGGGACCGCCGCTCATGAAGCCGACGACGGCACCGATGGCGACCTGGGCGACCTTGCTGACTCCCTGCGCCATTACTCGACTCTCCAGGCTGCCTGCGGCGTGCACTCGACACGCGCGACTCCGCCCTCACAGGCGGACCAGTATTCGTTTGCCCAACGCACGGCCACGCTGAGGCCGTTCGCCCCCTGGTAGGTCACCAGGTCGCCGCGTTGGATGAAGGCCGGGTTGATCCGGCTGAAATAGGCATCCAGCACACCCGCGACACTGCCGTGGCGCTTGACGATGGCCTTCTTGGCCCCGCGCTCGGTCTTGTACTTGCCCCGGTAGGCTTCTGCCGGGTCGACGCCGCACACCGCCACGGCGCAGTCGGCGGCGAAGGTGCAGCAGTCGAACTCGCCCCATGAAAAAGGCCGCTCGGAGGCGGCCTTGATCGTGTCGGAAAGCTTGAGGGTCCAGTCGGGATGTCGCATCGCGCTACTCGTAGGTGAAGGATGGCGCGTCCTTGCCGGAGCCCCAGTAGATCGGCCAGCTGGCGAGCTGGGCCACGGCGAAGAAGAAGCGGTCGCCCTCATGGCGGGCGCGGTGACTCTCGTCGGTCCAGCGCTCGGTGCCGGTGCGGCTCCACTCGGCCATGCGGTCGATCAGGGTAACGGTGATCTTGTTGCCGTCCTCGCTGTTGCCCCCGTAGGCGATCTGGGCGGCATCCATCCGGCCGGAGAACAGCACGTCGGCGGCGTAGTTGCCCGCCTCATCCATCACGATAAACAGCAGGCGCGCCGGGCGCCCGCGGCAGCCCTTGATCGTCGTGGAGCTGAGGATGGCGGTGTCGAGGCCGTTGAGTGTGAGCTCAATGCTCATCGGCGAGCTGCTGTTGCTGCTCTCCTGGCTCTGGCCCACCTCACCGAACTTGCCCACGCCCTGGTAGGTAATGCCGTCCACCACCAGATCGCCGAGGCCGGTGTGGGCGTAGACCATGCCGTCGACGAAGTCGAGCTGAGCGGCATAGACCGCGCGGAAGTTACCCCGCGCGATAATGTCCACCACCGCCTGGCTGAAGGGGAAGCTGGTCGCCATCAGAAGGCCTCGCGGAACTGCAGGCTCAGGCTGGCCACCATGGGCTGCACGCTGGAGCTGTTGGTGTTGTCGACCCGCCGCATCTCCGAATAGGGGGTGCGGTACTCCACAGCGGCGCCGGCGGCCAGCGTCTTGCGGATCGGCTTGTTGACGTTGATCGTGGCCTTGCCGGCAGAGTCGCTGGTGGCGTCCTGCACCACTTCGAACATCTCGCCGGCCACAGTCAGGTAGTCGCCCTGGCTGAAGACCTTCTTGCTAGGCGTCATGCCTTGCAGTTGCAGGAACGTAGCGAAGGCCGGGCCGGAAGTAACCACCGGGGCGCCGATGTCATCGGTGCGTAAGCGGTCCCAGGCCGGCACCCGGACGGTGCCGGTCATGCCGCGCAGCCGACCAAGCATAGCCGTCAGCAGCCGGTGGCGGTCCCGGGTCAGGCCTGAGAAGGAGAGCTGGCACTGCCAGTAGTCGCCCGGGTAGCCAACCACCTGCTGGGCGTTGGACAGCGTCGAGGTGAAGGCGCGGTTGTTGTAGACGCAGCCGAAGGTCATCTCGTTCGGCACGAGATCGGCGGGCCAATCGATAGCCATGGTTACTCCTGATTATCCCTTGCCGCGTATCAGCTGGCGAGCCGGGCCGTTGCGACTGAGGTCCTTCAGCACCAGCTGATAACCCTGTTGCGCACCTCTAGCTGTTGCCTGCTCGATCATCTGCACCGTTTCCGGGCTGACGTCGCCGTTGATGTGTAAGGTCTGGCTGAACCCGCCGACGCTGGTCGGGACAGACCCGGCCACGCCGGTTCCGCCGCCCGCGAGGGCTTTCACGCCCAGCGATCCGTCAGCCGTACGGGTCAGCGGCATGATGGCCTCCGGGCCAGCCTCGCCCATGAGCCCAAGGCCACCCGCATGCGCAAAGGCTGTCGGCGCCGAAACGACCTGGTTTGTAAAGGCCCCGCCATTGGCGAACATTTGCACGCCGCCAGACCAAGCCCCACCCATTGCCTGGGTCTTGCTGAACAGCGACATGAACGACTGGCCAGTTTCGCTATTTCTCGCAGCTGATATAGCCGCGACCAGCGCTTCGCGCGCCTGGATGCGGATGAGGTCGGTGATGATGGAGTCGGCCAGCCCTTTGAAGTCCAGTTTCCCGGTCTTCACGAAGTTCGTGAGGGCATCCTCAGCACCATTGAAAGCGTTTTGGAACAGGGATTTGGTCTGCGCCGCAACATTCGAGGCGCTTTCCTCATAGCTGGCGAATGCACTCTTCGCGCCGTTGGTCCAATCGGCGTTGAACTCATCCTGCTGCTTGTAGAAATCCTGCGTGGAGTCCAGCGATTTCCGGTGATAGGACTCGAGGTCAGCCAGCTCCTGCTGGTACTGGCGCTGGCTGATACCGCCATTGCCCTCTCCCAGCTCTGCCTTGCTGGTCAGCTCCCGCAGTTGCCGCTGGTACTGCTGCTGGCTTCGCAGCTGCTCGCGGATACGTTGCTGCTCCTTGTCGCTCAAGCCCATGCCGGCCAGCTGCTGGGCGTATCCGTCCTGCTCGGACTGCAGCTGATTGCTCAGGCTATTCCGATAGGCCGCGATCTTCGCGTCCTCTTGTTGAAGCTGGATGCGCTTCTCCAAGGCTGCGTTGGTCTGATACTCGGTGCGCAGCTTGTCCTGGGAGGCCAACAGGCTCTGCTGATCTGCCGTAAGCGTCTTCTTTTCCTTCAGGTCAGCAATCCGCTGTTCGAACTCCAGCAACTCGCGCTGCTTGGGCCCGATCTTCCCGGTGGTGTTGAGCTGCTCCTCTAGGGCGGCACCCTGCTGCTTGAGCGTCAGTAGCAGACGGGTGGCCTCGTCGTCGGTATAGGCCTTGGTCCGCGGGCTGCTCTTTTCCTTGTATTTCTCCTCGATACCAGCCCTGGCAGCTGCGTACTCGCGCTCGATGGCCGCTACATCCGGGCTGGTGCCGCGCAGGCGCGCAGCGCGCTCCCGATCCAGCTCGGCGATGGCGTTTTTCTTCTGGGCCTCTTTGTCCAGGCCTGCCAGGTACTTCTGGTGCATCGAGGTGCTGGCGGCGATCGCGGCGCGGTCATCCTCGGCGGCCAGACCCTGGGCCCGGGCGATAGAGTCCTGGGTGGCCTTCTGCTGCTTGAGGAAGTCCAGCTGGCCCTGTAGGGCAGCGCGTTGTGCATCCTGGGCGGCCTGATCACGACTCGCCTGCCGGCCGGTGACCGAACTGCGCGCCGGCAGCTCGTCCATCTGCTTCTGCAGCTTATCTATCTGCTGCGCCAGGGTATCCTCGCGCCCGATGTTGAGCATGGCGTCCCAGGCCTTCTTGGCACCGCTGGTGAGGCTGTTCCAGGCCGACTCCAGGGTTCCAAGGTTCGCCTTGATGTTCTTGGCGCGCTCCTGCAGGGCACTGGCATAGGTCGCCTCGGCCAGGTTGGCGGCGGCGGTCTTGTTACCCTGCTCCTCCAACGCCCGGATCTGGTCGTAGACTGCGGCGGTGAGGTAGTTGTACTGCTCGTTCAGCGCGGCCGAGGCTTTGGTCGGCTCGTCGGCCAGGCGCTTGAACTCGGCGACCGTCTCGGAAACAGCCTTTCCGGTAGCGGACTCCCATGCCACGGCGGCGACGGCCATGTCCTTGAATTGGTCGCTGGTCAATGACCCAGTTGCAACCAACTGCGATAGGGCATCAGCGGCGGCGCCGGTGGTGCCGGTCACGCCGCTGACTTCCTTGGCCAGGTCGGCCATCTGGCCAGTGTTCTTACCTGCCAGGTTGCCGTTCGAGATCAGGGAAACGCGGAAGGCATCCTGCTCGGCGCTGCCCTGCTTATAGGCGAGCGCTAGAGCCGCGGCTACGGCTGCCAACAGCGTGAAGGGGTTGATCATGCCGGTGATGTAGCCGCCCAGGGCGCGTGCCGCTGGGCCGATGCCGCCGAACATGTCCTTGAGCTGGCCGCCCTGCTGCAACAGCACCGTTAGCGGCTGCTGGCCGGCCTGCAGGCTCACCACGATGTCGGTGAACTGCGCCGGCACGCCACGCAGCGCGGCGGCCTGGGCCTTGGCGCTCATGGTGTACTTGTCGTTTGCCGAGGTGGCGGCCGTGAGGCCGTCGCGCATGGCGTTCAGCTTGCCCAGGTACTCGGCATAGTCGTCGGCAGGAAGGCGGTTGGCCTTGCGGTGGGCAGCCAGCTGCTGCTCCATCTTGTCCAGCTCACCCAGGCGCCCCACCACCGGATCGATCTTGCCCAGCAGCTTCTCCAGGTCGTTCTGCTGCTTGCTGGTCTCGGCCTTGAAGCGCTGCATGGAGCGCGAGGCACGGTCCATGCCCTGCTCGAAGCCGCCGGTCTTGGCGACCAGGTCAAGCGTCAAACTACCGAGGGAGCGGGTTGCCATGTTTTCTCCAGCCAATAAAAAACCCGCCGAAGCGGGTTATTTGGGATGCGAACTCAATACTTGAAGGGCGGCGGGTCGCCGAGCAGGGGCTGCGGCTTGTCCCACATGTCCCTGTAGCCGCGCACCTGATAGGAGTAGCCAGGCCTCAAGTCGAGCACCAGCCCGACCAGGCTCCCGCCAGCGCACATGGCGTTATTCTTGATGCTCAGCTGCGCCGGCCCTGGAGCGTGGTATAGCTTCACGCTCTGGCCCTGGCCGGTCTCCGCAGCAAGCTTGCCGTCGAGGTAGACCGACATTCCGGCGCCGAAGCAACTCGCTACCCCAGAATCTTGGGTGAAGACGATCCTGGCATCATCCGGGCCGGACTTCCTGGAGAACGCATAGATGTTCGACTGCGAGACTTGCTTGGCCGCATCGGGCGAAACTGGGCTGGTCTCGCAGCCTGTCAAAGCCAACATCAGAGCGGCACACACCACCATCTTGCGCATAGCGATAACGCCTCAAATCCATGTGAAGTGAGAAGCGTAGCACCAAATTTCGGTACTACTTCGCTACGCGTCGGCGACGATCAGTGCCATAGCTCCCGCGCACGCTCGACGGAGATGGTCGCCCAATCGTCTTGTTCCCGCGCCAGCGCTGCCTCGTATGGCATGAAGGCCTCCATCTCCACCTCGCCGCCATGGATGCGGCTCAGCACCGTGGCCAGCATGGCGAAGCCGTGCTCCAGGCGGTTTCCCAGGTTCAGGCTGCCGCGGCGGCGGATGTAGGCGTACCAGTCCATGGCCTCGGCGTAGGTCAGCCGCGCCTTCGCTTCGAGGATCGTGCGCCCGCCGATGCCGTGCAGCACAAGCTCGTGCCACATCTCATCGGCGGGGGTCAGTTTTTTGCGGAGGCTTTCCCGATGCCATTGACCTCGTGCACTGCGTTGAGCAGCGCGAAGGCTAGGTTGGGCTCGAGGTTCAAGGCGTCTTCGTAGGGGATCTGCTCGTCGCCCTGCTCGCCCAGCAGCACGCATTCGCTGATCAGCTTGGCATTGCGGCTGCGCTTGGCTAGGGCTGCTTCGTCCTCACCCTCGGCCGGCGCGTAGAGCTTCTCGATCACACCGAAGGACTGACGCTTCACTAGTACGGTGAACTCGTCGATCACGGGCTTCTTCTTCGAATCGAGCCGGCCGCGGTCCCACTGGATGGTCTTCTTCACCGGCGCCGCTTCGACAAAGGCGCCGGCGGCTTTCAGGTCATTCAGCTTCATGGCTTTTCCTTAGCTGCCGCTCTTGGGCGTCCAGGCGCCGGGACCCGACCGCTGGATGGCCAGCGCGGTGCTCACGACGGTGTTGGTGGCGAAATCGAACGGGAAGTCGGAGACGTAGCCGTCGAAGGTGAACCAGGTTCGGGTGGTGGGTAGGGTGAAGTCCGAAGCGCCACTGGCCACGGTGGGCGCTGCGGTACCGTCGGAGAAGCCCACGGCGAACTTGAGGTTGGCGTCGCTATCGTCGGCGGCGAGCTGCGCCAGGCGGACGTGGCTGGCCTTGCTGGGGTCGGCCTGGACGGTGCCGGAGGCGCTACCCGGGGTGCGCAGCCCCTTCATGTAGGTCCGGGCCTTGTCCTTGAGGGTGGTGGTGTCGATCTGGTCGGCTGGGGCGCCGCCCGGGTTGAAGGCGGTCAGGCCTTCGATCTCCAGCACGGTATTGGCGCCGGTGCCGCTGGCGGGCGGGACCAGGACATAGACCTGGGTTCCTTGGGTCTTGATGGACATGGAGCGTCTCCTGCGGGCATGAAAAAACCCGCCGGAGCGGGTCGAGGGGTGGTTCGGTGAAGGGTCAGCGGAGCACGATCCACTCGATGTCGAAGCTGATCCGGTAATTCTTGGTGTCGGCGTCGCGGCTCTCGCCGTTGTAGGCCACCAGGTAGGCCACGCCTTCGAAGGCCTCACGGAGCGCGAATGCAGCGCCGCGGGCACTGGCAGCGCTGGTGCCGTAGACGTCGATCTGGGTGCGAAAGGCATCCACGTCAGGGCGGCCGGACAGGAAGTTCTCCGGGCTGCCGCTGATGACCTGCCAAACGGCATAGGGCAGTGCCGGTTTCTCCTCGGCGTCACCGAAAGGCCAGACCCGCACCGGGTCTTCGCCGAGCAGCGACCGGACATAGGCGGAGGCCGCCGCGGCCTTGAAGAGGGGTGGAAACATCAGACCATCTCCTTATTCAGCTCATCATTGAGCACGTCGACGAAGGTCTGGATGACGTCCGGCACGTTGTTGTCGAGAGCCGGCCGCATGAAGGGGCGGGCCTCGGCCTTCTCCGTCCCGAACTCGACGAAGCGCCAGTAGGTCGGGTTCGGCGAGTTCTTGTCATAGCGGGCGCCGCCCATAACGCCAACCCGCATGACAATCCCGCCAGCCCGCCGGCCCTTGATCGTGCCCTCTCGGATCACGATGAAGTCGGCGATGTTCATCGGAGTATCTGGCCGGTCCTGAATATTGGCGCGCTCTATCGCCTCGTCCCGGACGATCTTCATCGCCTCGCGGGCGGCCCGGCGCACGGAGCGCTTCTGGATTTTCTCCGGCAGCTTGCTCAGGCGATCGATCGCGTCATCCACGCCGGTCAGTGTGAAGGTGATCATGGTCAGCCCTCGTCGAGTCCGCCCGAAACCATCAGGGTTAGGTACTCCCGACCGGAGTTCTTGTCCGGCAGGACGGCCTCGATGTTGTAGGTGACGCCGCGGTGTACAGCGCGCATGGCAGCGGTGACACCGGCGCGGTACCGGATGACGATCCGGGCCGTCACCTCGTTCTGGGTGGCCTGCCCGGCGATGAACTCGCGTCCGCTCACCGGCTCGACCGAGCACGGTATGGGCTTTTCGGTCAGGTTCGACCAGCCATTGATGATCTCGCCGCTGTCCGGGTCCTGATGACGACCGTTGCGCTGCAGCATCACCCGCTGCCGGAGCAGCCCGGCGCGCATTAAACGCCCATCCCGGTGCGGTACGGCTGCAGCAGGTGCCGCGAACCCATGGGGATCTCCGCGACGGTCACGCCGGTGGCCACGTCCTCGCGATTAGCGAAAAGGTGACCGAGGATCAGCAGGCATGCCGCCTGGATTGCGCCGTTGATGACGAGACCGCGGGCCTTCATCTCGACGTCGGCTCGGGCATCGGCGAACGCCTGGGCGGCACGATCAAGCGCGCCCCGGCGGTCATTGAAGTCAACCACTACGCCAGCGGCAGCCACGGCCTGTTCGTAGCGGGTACGGGTGGAGCTGATCGCCGCCGGCACTTCGGCTTGGGCGGCGTCCAGCGCGTCCTGATCGGCATAGAACCGCCGCTGCATGTACTGGCTGGCCGATTCCTCGGCGGCATCAAGCATGGCCTGGACCAAGACCTGGTCCTCTTCCTCGGCCAGCAGGTGCTGCATGGCGATCGCTATGCTGATCACGGACATCGGTTACTCCTCGGTGGCCTTGAGCGGCTCGCCACCGGCGGCCAGGCGCTCGGCTTCGGCCTTGGCGCCATCCTGGTCACCGATGAAGGCGCCCACCTGGTTGCCCTCAGCGTCGACTACGATCCACTTGCCAGCGCCCTTGTGCTTGGCCTTGAAGGTCGCGGCGGTGGTGGACGACGGCGCACTCGAAAGCGGGGTGCCGGTGAGGGATGCGCTGGTGAGACCGCTAGGCGGTACCAGGGAGACGTCTTTCAGCGTCAGCTCGGGCTCGTCGTCGCCGTCGTGCTCCTCGACAAATCCATTCCGCAGCAGATCGCGTCCATGTTGCTCGTCGGTCACGAACACGCGGCCTTCCGGCAGTGTGGCCATGCCGAAAAACAGCGGGCGAAGGGTTCGTAGTTTCATCGGTCACTCCATGGGGCCACCGAAGCGGCCCTTGCAGGGGTTACGCCTTGGGCGCGGGGACGGTGAAGGTGCCGTAGATGAAGGCCTCGGGACGCTTCACGGCCAGAGCCAGGCGCTCCTCGCAACGGATCGAGACCATGTTCTTCTCGAAGTCGTCGGCGTTCTCGGTGGAGATCACCACGTTGGTGTCCTCGCGATCGAAGATCTGGGCACCGGTCTGGAACGCACCGGTGAGGAACTTGCCCTGGAAGGCTGGGATTTCGGTCGCCACCACCGGCAGGCCCCACAGCAGCGGACCGGCCAGGCCGAGCGGGTTCGCCAGGATGTAGCGCCCCAGGTCGTCCTTGGTCAGCTCGATCTTCGCCCAGTCGATGAAGTGCAGGACGTGGCCGGAGGCCGGCAGTCGCGCCAGCTGAGCCTGCAGCATGGCCAGGCGCAGATCGTCGATGCCGGTCTGGTCTTGCACGGCGAACTTGGCGCTGTAGGCCGAGGCCTGCGGCACGATGCCCTTCAGGTGGGCGCCGGTACCGTTGCCGAACAGGATTTCCTGCTCTTCGACGTACTTCAGGCCGTAGCGCATCTCGGTGTCGATGGTGGACTGCAGCTGGGCGAAGTCGTCCAGGATCTGCTTCGACGCCTTGAACATGTGCGCGATGGTGGTCACCGGGGTGACTTGGGTCGCGAACTGAATGTCGCTGTACGGCTTGGTGGTGTTCTCCGGCACCACACCGGCATTGTTGGTGAAGCCGGTCATCTGGACCCAGAAGACCGCGGGCGACGTGGTACGGCCGGGCGCGATCAGGTCACGGATGAACAGGCGCTGCTTGGGACGCACATCGATGCCGGGCAGGCGGTCGGGCTCGACCACGCCGGAGGCGACGCCGGAGCTGATCAGCGCGGCCTGGACCGGGACGCTGACGCGCTTGCCGCCTTCGACGCTGGCGGCGAACTGCTTCAGCGCCTCGCTCTTGATGACCATGCCGCCGACGGTGTCGCGGGTCGAGGCCTGGGCCTGGCCGGGGATGCGGGCGAACTCCTGCTCCAGCTCGCCGAGCTGAGCCTTGAGGGTCTTTTCAGCCTCGCGGAGGCTGTTGCAGGTGGTGGCCAGCTCGTCGACGGCAGCCTTGGTCTCGGCAGACAGGCTGCCGGCTTTCTGGGCTTCCTTGAGGGCGTTTTCGGCTTTCTTGCTGAAGTCGCTGGAGGCTTTTTCGAGCTCGGCGGAGACGTTCTTCAGCAGTTCGGCATTGGAAATATCGGACATGGTCTTCTCCATTAAGAAGTAGCAGCTGCCGAATAGCTGGCCAGTGCGGCCTGTATCCCGGCGTTGAGTTCGGCCCGTTCGGCCTGGGTTTCGGCAGCGTCGCGCGTACCGTCAGGGGCAGCGCCAGGCGTACCCTTGAGTTCTTGAATCAGGGCTCGGCGCTCAGCGCGCGGGATGCCCTGCTTGGCCAGCAGCGTGTCCATGCGGCGCGCGGCCACCTGGTGGGGCGCTGCCGCGTTGGTGTCTTCGGTGGTGGCATCGGAGTCCAGCAGGCTGTCGGCGAAGCCAGCCTCGACGGCGGCGCTGCCGCCCATCCAGGTTTCGACGTCCATCATCTTGGCCATGGCCGCGGCTTTGTCGCCGGTCTTCACGGCGTAGATGTCGGCCAGGGTGCCGTCGATCTGCTCCAGGAAGGTGGCGATCTCGCGAAGCTCGTTGCGGTCACCGGCGCCGATGGTCCAGCTGTTGTGGATCATCAGGAAGCCGGCCCGGGCGATCTGCACCTCATCGGCGGCCATGGCGATGAAGGAGGCGGCCGAGGCGGCCAGCCCCAGCACCTGGACGGTCACCTTGCCCTTGTGCTCGCGCAGCAGGTTGTAGATGGCCAGTCCCTCGAACACGTCGCCGCCGGGGCTGTTGATCTTGACCGTCACGTCCTTGTCGCCGATGGAGCGCAGCGCCGCGCTCACGCGCTTGGCCGTCACGCCCTCCCCCGTCCACCAGTCGAACCCGATCGGGTCGTACATGGTGATGGTGGTGTCGTCGGACGCCGCCGCCTTGATCGCCGGGTTCCAGCGCTCCAGGGCCAGGGGCATCAGGTCGCACTGGATCTGCGCGCGCGGCCGGGCCTCCGGCGCTGCCGGAATGGTCTTGAGGGTCATGGGTTACTCCGGTTTCTGGTCTTGCGATGCGGCAGGGAACAGCCAGGCCGCCAGGGCTGAGCGGGCTTGCTCGCTGTCCTTGGCCTGGCCTAGCTGGTCAATCGGAAGCAGGTTGGACTGGACGGTATAGACGTCGCCGCCAGGGATGGGCGGCAGGTTCTCCAGCCGCCGGACCTCGTTGCGGCTCATCCAGCCGTTCTGCAGGCCGGTGGTGTAGTAGCTGGACCGGCCGGCACTATCGGCGCGCAGCAGGCCTTCCACCGAGAACTCGGCGAAGTAGCGCCCGTCGTTCTCCAGCAAGCAGCGGCTGATCTCCTGCTCGATGTTCTCCAGCAGGGGGCGCAGCCCGTTGGTGAGCCACTGCAGGTTCATGCCCTCGACGCTCGACGCCCAGGACGACTGCTTGTCCATGTGGCCGACCATGAAAGGCGGCACCCGGAACCAGCGGCAGATCTCTTCGATGGAGAAGTTGCGGGTCTCCAGCATCTGGGCCGCTTCGGGGTTCAAGGTGATCCCCTGGTACTTCAGTCCGGCCTCGGCCACCAGGATCTTCCCGGAGTTGGTCGACCCCATGAAGTTGGTGAGATTCTTGCGCAGCTGCTCGCGCTGCACATCGGTCAGCTTGGCGTCGCTGCTCAGAATGCCGGAGGCTTGCAGACCCTGGGCGAATACCTTGGCCGCTGCCTCATCTGCCGACATGGCGGCGCCGAAGATGTCCCGGCCTGTGCTCACAGGCATCAGGCCGCACACGCCATCCAGGCCGAAGCCGCGGATGTGCATCAGGTCCTTCTCGCCGATCACGCGCTTCTTGCCGCTTTCGGTGTAGGTGTACTCCAGCCGGCCCGTTTCCAGACGCTTGACCACCATGCACTGCGGCAGCAGTGGCACCAGGGCGATGACGCGCCCACCTACCCGCTTCTTCTCGACGAAGGCGTTGCCGCGCAGCGCGATGCTGGCCACGATCATCAGGATGAAGCGCGCCGGGGTCATCTCGGCGTTGGGACTCACGGTCAGCAGACGGTAGAGCGGGTGCTCCGTTGCCGCGACCCTGGATCCATCGTCGCGGCGCTCATACAGCCGCAGCGGTAGGGTTGAAACCGATTCCGACAGCAGTCGCACGCACGCCCAGACCGCGGATAGCTGCAGGGCCTTGTCGACCGTGACGTGCTTGCCGCTGGCCGAGGTGCTGCCGCTCCATTCCTTCCAGAACGTCCCATCCCGCAGGCTGATGGGCACGCCGAGCCAGTCCAGCAGCGCGGACTTCACCCTGCCTGGTTTCTTGTCGCTCGCCATCAGAGTCCTACCATGATCGGGTTGTCGTAGAAATCGGAGCTGCCGCCCTGGGCCTCCGGATTGAGCGAAATCAGCGATACCGCGTTGAACAGCGCCATGAGCGGGTCGATCTTGGCCGAGCCGCTGGCCTGCTTGGTGATCAGGATCGAGTTGCCCCGGGGCTCCACCCGGGCGTTGCCGCAGCACCATGCCATCATCGGCTGGCCGCCGTGCACCAGCGCGCCCTGCGCAAGCCGCCGCTCGGTGGTCTTGATCGCGCCCCCGAGTTTCCAGCCCTGAGAGATGCCGACGATCTTCTCTTCCGGGATGTCGGCCGCCTCCAGGGCGTCGCGGATAGCGCCAATGCCGGCCGGGTCCACGCCGATCTGGTCCAGCAGGCCGGCCAGCTCCACCGAGGCGGCCAGCTGGGCGACCTCCTGCACGTCGTCACCGATGTTCTCCACCAGGGTGAGGTTGCCATCCTTCGCGAAGTCCCGGAAGCGCGGCGCCTCAGCCTTGCGGCGCTCTAGCACCGAGGGGTGCGCCCATGCGTGGGTCCAGGCCAGCCAGCGCTGGGTGCCGATCTCGCGGCCCGCCGCGGCAAAGCCGAGCAGGTCGTCCAGGCCGCCGCCGTCGATGCCCAGGTCGATCACCTCGCAGCGCTCGATCAGGTCTTCCAGGCTCTGGCAGATGCCAACCGACTGCTTTTCCCAGAAGTCGGCGCCGGCCCAGCGGTCCGAGAGCAGCGCCAAGCCGATCTCGACGTTCAGGTGCTTGGCCAGGAAGCCGCGGAACGACTCCTCGCCGTCCAGCTGCGCCTGGGCATAGCCACGCTCGATGAAGGGCACGTCCACCGATAGCCCCAGGTTGGGGTTGGTGACGTAGGCGTTTGCCGCGTCCCGGTGGGCGCCGGCGTCCAGCATGGCCTTGGGAAACTCGTAGATCACCGGCAGGAAGGACTTATCTTCGATCTTGCCGTCCCGCACCTGGCGGGCATAGATCAGCTTTTGCCGGAATACCCCGGCCGGCGGGTCATCCGATTGGGTGGTCGCCCAGATGATGAAGCCCTCGGGGCGCGACGCGAGGCCGCCGGTGGCCTCCCGCAGCATCGCCTCCGCGTTGTTGCGCTTGCCGAACACCCAGAGCTCATCGATGAAGACGCCGATGGCCTTCTTTCCCGATACCGTCTCGCTATCGGCCGCCACGACCTTGAGCGTCGCGCCGGTGACGCGATGGGTCACGGTGCGGATGTGGTTCTGCACCTGGATGAGCTCTTTCAGCTCCTCATCGGCGTTCACCATGTCCCGGATCGGGATGTAGCTGTTGTCGGCGATCTCCTTCGTCGGCGCGATGATCACGAACTCACCGGAGGGCCGCCAGTTGAGGATCAGCGCCGTCAGCATGATGCCGGCGGCAATGGTCGATTTGCCGTTCTTCTTGCTGATCAGCAGCAGGAACTCTGTGATCATCCGGCGCCCGGTCTCGGCGTCGTAGGCACCGAAGATCGCGGCGACGAACTCGTTCACCCAGGGGCGGACGGTCTCGCACATCAGCGGGCTGCCGGTGGCGTCGACCATGCGCAGCTGACCGAAGACGTTCAGCGCCTCTTCGGCCTGGTTGGGAAATAGCGGGCCCTGGGGGATCAGCGACTCCCTGGCGACGATCCGATTTTCCCAGTCAGGACACGCGGTCGACCACTTCACGGCCTACCGCCTGGCACCGACCTGAGCTGCGGCGGCTGGCGCGGGCCGAACTTGCCACCTGCCGCAGCGTTTGCCTTGTCCTTCGCCTGCTCCTTCTTGCCACCCTCGCCGCGGCGCTGGTGAATGAACGGCATCAGGGCCTTCGCCGCGTCGACACGGAGCTTCGGCTCAGTGCCGCCATCGTTCATCACCGCCAGCAGGAAGTCCTTCGGATCGGAGTGGGTCAGCGCCTTGGCCAGGTCGAAGCCGGCCGACTCATCCTCATCCGCCGAGTCGTCAGCAGGTTCATCTGCCGGCCCCGCAGCGGGCTCGGCAGTCGTCTTCGGTGCTCGCTTGGGGCGCTCGGCTTTAACACCCGCTTTAACATCTGCTTTAACACCGCCGCCGTTCGGGAACAGGGCGTTGAGTTTATGCAGCTCCAGCATCACGTCGGGATCCTTCGCCATGCGCGAACCCGCTGCTGACGCGGTTTTGGCCGAGTACCCGGCGGCGATTGCCGCGTCCTTGTTGGACGCACCTCCCCTGATCGCTTCGATGAAGGCGACCTTTTTCGGGGTGAGGGACATTTAACAGAAACCTGTGGGAGGAAAAAAATCTGTGCGTGCGGGGAGGCGCGGTGTCCGACCCTATGCCCTGGGAACTCTTGACCCGCCCCCTATTGGTGCATTGCACCATAACGGTGCAAAAAGAGGGCCTGTGACGTGCTACACGGGGAATTGACGTGCCACACGCTGACCTCAGGCCAGCCCAGCACCCGCCAGCGACTCGCGCCGAGTCTTCAGCTTGTGGCATTCATCGTTGATCGCCCTGAGGTTCGAGGGATCGTCCGTTCCACCTTGCGAACGTGGCACGATGTGGTCGACCTCATTGCCTGGTCTCACGCGGCCCAGCAGCCGGCACTCCTCGCACTGGCAGAGGTAGTCGTCACGCTTGAGGATCTCTTCACGTAGGCGGCGCCAGGGCCTGCCGCCGCGCCCGCTCCCCCAGTCCGTGGTGCCTGCCGGCCTAGCCTTCACCTTGGCCGTGTCGAGAACCTTGGTCTTGGGCTTGAGCATCCGTAGCTTGGCCATCAGAGGGGCTTTCCTGCCAGATCAAAGCGAGGACTGCCGCCGATGTCGCCTTCATCCTGCTGGTCAGCCAGGAAGTCGACCATCTCGCGGTTGCTCTCGGCCAACAGCCTATTGCTCTCGGCGAGTTCCAGCATTGCCTGGGTCTGGCGTGCCAGTGCGGCGATCAGCTCCTGATGCTCAGTCATGGTCAGCTCGCGTCGTGCAGTTGCTGCTTGAGCGCATAGCCCATCAGCGGCCAGAGCTTGTTTACGGCATTGGCGCGGGCGATCTTGCGGCCGACCTCGGCATCGAAATTCTCAGGGCTGGCACAGGCGCTCTCACCGGTGACGGTGTAGCCATTGCGCAGCACCAGCACGCAGAAGGTCAGCAGTCCCAACTCACCATGCGCACCAGTCAGGCGAGTGAGTTCGTCCTGCTCGTGCAGGGTCGCCTGGACGGCAGACTCGGCAGTGAAGTAGTACGCGCCACTGATGTTCGCCTCGATATCGGCCGGGGTCACACGCGGTGCGGTCAGGCCCTTGGCCTGGATCTCTTGCTCAATGCTCTGGTCGTCGCTCACTGGCAAACCTCCGATAGTTGATCTCGTGACATGTCACGCTCTGGGCGCCTTCCACTCAGCCATGCGCTCACTGGCGCGAGCCTTGATCAGCTCGCGCGTGGCGGCGTGGCCAGCGTCGTCTAGGTTCATCTTCTCGCCGTTCATGGCGCCATCACCGCCAGCGATCCAGAGGGTGACAGGGACGCCATTGGCCTTGGCCTCATCCAGTGCCCGGACCAATGCAGCACGCGCCGAGTCAGTCGGCGGGATGCCGGTCTCACCGACGAAGCCGCGCAGGCCCTTGGCGGCGAAGTAGCTGTAGGCCGGACGGAAGACGTTGGCCACTTGCTCCACCGGGAAGGCGTTCAGGTTGCCGCTGTTGTACTTGCCGCTGGAGTCGCCGCTGAGGTCGCCGTAGCCGTGAACTTCAGGGATCCAGTTGTTCGCCGGGTCCTTGATGCCAGCCGCGAACGAGCCGCTGACGGTTGCCCAGTTGCGAGCGGACGCCCACTGGTTGCCGCAGATAAACACCGGCTTGCTCGTCACCTTGCGGATGATCGGCAGCATTGTGTTCACGTCGGCGACGACCTTGGCCTCCATCGCAGTGACCGTGAGGCTGTCCAGGGCTCCGCCTGATGCATAGGGCTCGTTGCCTAGGCCGTAGCCTAGAATCATCGACTCATCGAAGGTCGTGACCATCGAGGCGATGTGATCGCCCAGGTCCGCCGCGCCCCAGCCGTTGGCGTCGTCGATCAGCACCTGCTCCAGACGCTTCCAGCGGCCACCCTGCCCGGCTGCCTCACCGGCCGGCAGCAGCGCGCCAGTCTGCTTGCGCACGCCATCAACTAGCGCGGTCTGGTTGCGGTACATGCGCCAGTAGTGGTGCGGATCGAAGATGACCAGCGCCTCGCCGTTCGAGTCCTCGCGGATCCAGCCCAGCACGGTTTTCATCTTGGCGACGAAGGTCGGGTCGAGCTGGCCACCCTTGACTGGCAGGCCGGTCGAATCGAGCAGCGTGGCTCGCTGGAGCGCATAGGGGAACCGCAACAGCCGCAAGCCCAGTTCGCCCACGTAGTAGCGGACATCTGCACGGCTCGGCCATTTGAAGTGGGTCCCGGCCTCGCCCGGCAGCACCTGGTTGGCGTTAGCGTGGGCCGCCAGGTTGATGCCGAGGTAAGGGATGTTCTTGAGCACCGCCACGCCAGGCACCGTGATGGGATCCGGCTCAGCGACCGGGGGCGTCACCACTGGCGTTTCGGGTAGCGGCTCGGGCACTGGCACCAGATCAGGCTTGGCATAGCGGGCGCGCACAGTGGCACCCTTGCCAATGACCTTGGACGGGTCACCGATGCTCTGGTCGATCACTGCCGTCAGGTCGCCATTGTCGCGTCGGCCGATGCTGATCACGTTCACCGCCTGGCCGGTAGCCAGCTGGATCACGACCTGGCCCGCCAGGATGAGCGAGCTGTAGGGCAGGATCAGCGTTTTGTCGAAGGCGCCGCGGATGGTCGTGTCCAGCGGCAGGCTTCCGACCGGCTTTTCCGGGATCGGCGTGGGGTTCGGGTTCTCTGCAGCAACCAGTTCCGCCAGCTGCTTTTGCGCAGTCGTCAGCGTGTCGCCCAATTCCTTCAGGGTAACGGTCATGTTGCTCTCCGGTGAGTGTTGGCACCGGAATACGCAGCTCGGGCCGAGGATGTTGGTGCTACGGGTAGTCTTCGAGTGGCGCCTTGCGGCCACTCCATTGCTCAGGCAGCGCGCAGGCAGTGACCTCAAGTTCGTAGAGCTTCTGGCCGACGCTATCGCCTGGCGCCGCGGCATGAATGGTGCGCATGTCGGTACGACAGTCAGTGATCCGCCCGACGACGCCAATGCCACAGCCGAGCACGAAGACGATGGCGCAGGCGATCAGATAGTGGACGGTCTGCTTGAGCCGCTTCACTGCCTGGCCTGCTGCCGGCGCTCGGACACCCGGCGATCACGGCCGACGATCAGTGAGCCGACGCGGTGGAAGATGTAGCCGGCGATGAAGACCGAGTGGCCCACTACCAAGGCGCTGCCGTCGCTGTTATTGACCATCTTCCAGGGCTCGGCATACCAGAGCTGGATGTGGCCGAGCATCAGCAGGACGGTCGACACCATCAGGAAGGCGATCTCGGCGTGGTCGTCTTGGCGGAACCGGCCTCCCAGGGACAGGAAGACGGCGCAGCGGCCAATGACCAGGGCATATGCCACAAGGGCGATTATCGAAACGATGAACATCAGGGGCCTCCGGGGCTGAAGCGCTCCACAGCAGACTTGACCTTGACCTCCAGCACCCCGAGCACCGGGTAAGCGAAGAAGCCCAGCAGCATGATGATGCCAGCCCGGTACTGGTTGGAGACATCGATGAACTCGCCGGCCACCTTGCCCACGAAGAACGCCACCACCAGCTTGCCGACGAAGGTCTTCCAGTCGAATCGCATTGAAGTGGCGCCGGGGTAGAACAGGCTGGCAAGCCCACCCAGCATCCCGAGGAAGCCGACCAGCGCCCAGTCCAGGAGCTTTTCCACTGGCTTGGTCCTCTCGGAAATGAAAAAGCCCAGCACGGTGGCTGGGCTTGTGTGCCGCTGCATCTTCATCATTCGCAGGATCGGCAAGATAGGGAAATAGTCGGCCAAACGGCCAATCCTGTCAAGCAACTTCTCTTTCGAACAATTCCTGACCCTCAAGTAGGTGAATTGCAGCAGCAATCGCCAAACTCAGGGCCTCGTTTAGCATCTCGTTGATATAGCCCCGCCAGCGCCGCATGGTGCGCTCGGAGGTGCCCTGGTTGTTGTCCCAGCGCGCCATGTCGTAGATGTTCTCGCGCAGCACGATGGTGGAGCGCTTGCCCTCAACGCCGGCGCGCTGGGGCATAGCCCAGGCCAGGACGGCGTAGGACTTGAAGTGGCTGTGCGCCGGGGTGGCGATGATCCGGGCCAGGCGCTTGATGGCCGGGGCGCGGTCGGCTGGCTCTATGGTATAGCGGGCGATGAGCGCGTCCCAGTGGCGCTCCTTCAGGTGCTTGCGCAGGTAGGCGCGATATTCGCAGTCCAGCTCGAAGCGCTCCTGGCGCGACAGACCACCGAAGCCCCCTCTTCCATCCTGGTCGGCGTCCACCCAGGCGGCGGATGCGGTCTTGCCCTCGCTGCCGGCGAGGAGGATGCGAACCAGGGTGGATACCTTGCTACTGCTGAAACTCTGCATGGTCAGTCTCCGGTGCGGTGCGAGCCATGCGGCCCGCGGCGGTTGCTCGATTCGTAGGGCTGCATCCGCTGCAGGGTGGCCAGCTGCTGTTCCAGGTGCAGGAGGCGGTGACTCAGGGTGAAGACCAGATCCTCGGCGGGCATCGCCTGGCCGGTGGTGTAGTCGACCCAGCCAGTGCCGGCGCAGGTGTCGCACTCCATCTCGTAGAAGACGCCCTTGGTGACGCCGCGCCCGTGACATGTCACGCAACGCGAAATCGGCTTCACCTTCCGGGTGAGGTCAGGCCCGTGCTGCTTGCGCATTGGCCCTCCGGTCGATCTCCTCGGTGATCAGGTCCTTCTCGGTCTGGAACCGTGACATGTCACGCTGGGCCTTTTCTTCGGCGGCGCGGTCTATGGTGCTGGTGTCGCGCCAGGACCTGAACCGGTCACCCCGGCCACGGCCAGAGCGCAGGCCTTGAGCGGCAGAGATCCGCCCGAAGCACTGGCTCCGCTGATCCTCCAGTACCTGCCAGCGGCGGCGCAGCTCCTCATCTGTGGCGGCGGCCAGGCGGCGGGCAGACACGGCAGCCATCTCGGCGATCAGCGCGCGGGCGTTCTCCGGAGCGGCCTGGTAGGCCTTGTCGTGGTGGCTGAGCAGTACGACCAGCGAGTGGCCGAGGATCTGCCGGGCCAGGCCGGCCAGGTCTTGTGCTGGGTGGTTCATGCCGGGATATCTCCAATCTCAACCGATACCGCGCCGCCGGCGGTCACCGGGCCGCGGATAATGCGCAGGTCATCGATCTGGCTGTCGTCGACCCAGGCACCGCCATGAGTGAGCGCGTCGAGCAGCCCCTTGAGCATGTTGTCCAGGTCGCGCAGGCGTCGATCTGGCGGGCAGGCCGTAATGACCACCTGGAGGCGCCCTTCCCTGCGCTTCAATCTGGCCACAGCGCATAGCTGGGTCACGGCGCGGCTGTACTGCCGGCCTTTCTCGCTGATGAGGGTCTTGGTGCCGACGCGGCGGTAGTAGGTGTTGTTGCTAGGCGGCCAGGGCAGAACGATGCCAGTCATGCGGCACCTGCTTCGGCCAGCAGGCCATGGCAGCGCTGCAGCAGCTCGTCCTGGCTGCCGTAGCGATCCTCGAAGCGGCGCTTCCAGGGGTGGACGGCGATCAGGCCAGGCATGCCGGTTCCATCCTGGTGGTGGCCAGCGCAAAGCGGCAGCACGCGCAGGTGGGCGCCGGGCCGGGTGCGACCGTCGATGTGGTGGATGCTCACGATCGGGTTCAGGCGACCATCCAGGCGGCAGGCGATGCAGCCCAGAGCAGCCAGGGCGGTGTGGAAGCGCTTCTCGGCGGCGCTGGGGCTCTTGCCCTTCATTCCGACACCTCGCCAGCAGCGCGCGGGCGCGGGGCCCGGCGCTCACGCTTAACCTGCTTGGCCAGGTCCTGCTCGCGCAGGTTGATATAGCCCTCGGTGCGGGGGACGTCAGGGTGCATGCCCGAGCCGCGGCAGAAGCCTTGGTCGAAGGCCAGGCGCCGAGCGTCCTCGTATTCCTCCTGGGTGAACATCATGCCGGCACCTGCTGCGCCTTCTGGCGCTCAGGCGCAAAGTCGCCGCGCAGGGGCATGAGCCGAGTCGGGCTTTTCTGGCAGAAACCGTGAATGGCCTCTCCCTCATTCGTGAAGCCAGAAAAATCACCAAGGCATACCCAGACGGCTCCTTGGTGACAGTTCCTCAGAAGGCCACACGGGAGAGTGTTAGGTACCGGGCATACATACCAGGCACCGGGTTGAACTAGCTCTACCAGCTCTACGCATTTGCCAACGTTCTCGGGATTTCCGTCAGCCACGATCAGCGCCAGGTCACCCGGCTTGAAGTTGTGATTCATGCTGCCTCCTGGGCTTCGCCCATGATCTGGTGATGCCTTTCGCAGATGGCCTTGGCTTCGTCGAAGGACGGTACGAATAGGCTGATGAACTCGCCGGAAAAACTCGGGCGGTACTCGGCCTCGGCGCCGATGAAGACCTTGCACACCTTGTAGGCGGGGATGGTGTTGCTGATGACGAGGTACTCGCCCTGGGCGTGCCACTTCATGACTTCGCTCTCCGCATCTGCTCGATGGCGGCCAGGGCCTGGGCCCGGCGCTCGTCGAGGTCTTGGGTGGCCTGGACGACCGCCTGCTGACGGCGCTCTTCCCTCTCGCGGCGGCTCTTGGCCAGGTCGTCGCGGATGACTGACAGGCGGGCCTGGACGTCGGCGGTGGCCGGCGCGGGGTTGCCGGTGATCAGCCCGGCAATGGCCTGGCCGTTCTTGGTGGGCGCCTCGTGACCCAGCAGCAGGCGCTGCTCGGCGGCGATAGCGGGACTGACACGGCCGAGGCGCTCTGCCTGCTCGACGGCGGCGATACGGCGCTGGGCGTCGAAGCCGACGGAGATGCTCCAGCTGACGGGAACCGCGGCGGCCCTCGCCTGCTGCACAAGGCGCTCGTAGGTGGACAGGAAGGCCATCCGGGCACCGACCTTGTCGCCGACCTTCAGGATCGGCGCTGCCGC
Organism: Pseudomonas sp. BAV 4579; assembly: GCF_009765395.1. Lineage (NCBI taxonomy): Bacteria > Pseudomonadati > Pseudomonadota > Gammaproteobacteria > Pseudomonadales > Pseudomonadaceae > Pseudomonas > Pseudomonas sp. BAV 4579. Next base: position 28,278 of record NZ_WHOV01000127.1, read on the forward strand.
CGCCATGGCCTGGCGGATCTCTTCCGTCATCACGACGGTCTCGAACTCGTCCGAGGAAGACAGGCCGATGCTCCAGGCCTCGTCCTTGCCAGGGCGGCCGTCGGCGGCCTGAACGCGCTCCAAGATGGCGGCCAGGGTCAGCTTGCCGGCCAGCTGGCGGCGACAGGCCTTCAGCGCGGCGCCTACGGCCTCAGCCGTATAGTCGGCCAGGTCCTCGGCCATCAGCTCAGCCGCGTCGGCGGTCAGGGTCTGACCCAGGACCTCGGCGGTGGCCACGATGGCCAGGGCCAGCCGGGCGACTTGGTCAGCGCTCAAGCGATCAGAGGAATTCATTCGCGCGGCGCTCCCCGCGGTTCAGGATGCGCTGGGCAGCCTCCTGGCCGGCGTTCAGGTTGGCTTGCTTGCGCTCCTGCTGCTGGGCAGTGGTCGCGTTCATCTGGCGGTTGGTGGCCCACTGGGTGTGGTAGGCCTCGGCGCGGGCCAACAGGTCGCCCAGGCCATGGCAGCCGTTGATCAGGCGGGAGTCGTTGATGCCGACGAAGTAGGCCGCGACGTGGTGGGCGATGTCGGCGCCCAGGCGGTCAACCAGCTGACCCACCTGGCCGGCGACCTTGGCGTTCCACACCGGCCAGGCGGCGTAGCGCTTGCGGTAGGCCATGGCGTAGTTCGCCCAGGCCTTGAACGTCTTGCAGGTCTGGTCCTTGGGACCGGGCATGTCTTCAGGGATGGCAACGCGAGGACCTTGGTCAGCGACCAGCGTCAGCACGGCGGGCTGGGACGGCGCCGCCGGCCCGGGCTGCAAGCTCTCTGCCGTAATCTCTGAAGTAATCTCTGTTGTATTCTCTGTAATGTCTGCGGGATTTCCGCAGGCTTGGCTGCTGGAAACCTGCACGCTTGCCTGCGGCTTTCCTGCATCCTTGTTTGCAGGATTCCTGCAAACTGGATTGCGGGATTTCCGCATACTGGATTTCAGGGTTCCCGCATCCAAGTTTGCGACGATAGCGTCCAGGCTGACGCGGTAGAACAGGCGGCACGGAACGCCCTTCTTCATCTCCTCCAGCACGCCGACCTTCACCAGCTTCTTCCGGGCGCTCTCCTGCTCGGAACGGGTCATGCCGGTCTCGGCCTCCCACTCCTCCATGGTCTTGTAGAACCAGCCGTCAGCGTCGTCGGTGCGGGTCGACCAGTACACGGCCTGGGAAAGCATCAGCGCGCCGGTGATACCGATGCCCAGGCCCACAAATGCGCGCTGGAAGGCGATCGGGCGATCCAGCAGTTCCTGCAGCTTCACAGTGCTTCCCCTACTAGCAGGGCCAGCTTGGCGAGACCCTTGGGAGTGATGCGCACCTGAGTGGCAGCGCGGAGCTCGCCCTGATCATCGGGGCCGAGAGGTGTGATCCTGTGGAGGATGAAACCGGACTGGATGCGCGGCTGGTAACCAATCCAGCGGCTGCTACCGGGGCGCTGGAAGATCCAGCGGTGCTGCTGGAGCCAGTCGAACAGGCGGCGAGGCGGCACCTGGAGGTGCTTAGCGGCGTCAGTGATGCACATTGCGCCGCGGGAGCCGGCGATGCGGTCATGAGCGGCAACCTTCGGCGCGGCCTCGTCCAGGGCAGCCTGCTGGCGCTCAAGCTGCTCGGCTTGATCAGCGGCCAGTCGAAGAGCGGCGGAAAAGGACTGCGGTGGCGCTAAGGCCAGGACCGGGGCGATGATGCGCTCCAGTTCGTGCAGGCGGCGAATCACCTTGTGCCGCAGCGGGATGCTGTAGCCGGTGATCAGGGTCTCGGTCAGGTCCTTATCGAGGTAGAAAGCGCTGGTGTAGCCGCGGCCATCCTTCTCTTCGCGGAGATGGCGCAAATCTGCGCCATCCTCTTCCAGGGCCTTTTGCATCACGCGGATATCTCGAATGACGTCCTTGTGCTGCTTCTCGACCAGCTCCGCAATCTCGCGGCTGCTCATGGTCAGGGTGTTGCCGGTAAGGATCAGGTCGTTCATACTCGGATCACTCCAGATGTTGTTACTGCTGTATCGAAGCCGGGTTGCAGCCCGGCTTTTTCTTGCCTGCGATTCGCGTACTGGACGGAATCACAGCTACTACGGGTGACTGCTGGCGCAATGCCATCCCGTGGATAATGGGCTCCATGGTCAGGCGGCCCGACCCGGAGAGGTCTCAGCCAACAGGACGTTGGCAGCCACCCGACCTTCCGATGCACCAGCCAGCAGCGAGGCATAGCGGGTCTCGCCGGTGTAGTCAGTGCGGGGCAGGCTTCCGGCCTTCAGCCACTTGTAAACAGCCCGAGGACTGACGCCGCAAAGCGCGGCCGCTTTCTCGACTCCACCTACGGCATCGACCGCTTCTCTGAGCAAGCTCATGGCTTCTCCTACGACTTAAATTTGTACCCGGAGTACATATTAAGATGGAACTGAAAGTACAGGCAAGCCGTGCGATTATTGAACTCATGGTTCATTCATCGGATTTGCGATCAGGCTTCGCTCAACGCCTGAAGAAAGCGATCTCAGCTGCCGGCTGGCAGGACTGGGGTGCGGGCGCTCGCCTAGCGAAAGCCACCGGCGTAACGGCGAAGGCGGCCAGCAAGTGGCTAAATGGCGAGACAGTGCCTGGATCGGAGAAGCTGCTGAAGCTGGCGAGCGAGCTGGGAGTGCGCCGGGAGTGGCTTGAATACGGTGAAGGCCTGGAGCGGCACAGCATCCCTGCTGCGCAAGCTACTGAGCCCGCCAACACCGAGCCGGCGCCGGCCAACCGCGGCAACATCCCGCTGATTAGCTGGGTGCAAGCTGGATCCTTTCAAGAAGCCACAGAGGCCTACGCTCCAGGCATGGCCGAGCAATACCTACCCTGCCCTGTTCCTCATAGCACCTGGACGTTTGCGCTGCGTGTGCGCGGTGATTCGATGTTCAACCCCCATGGCGGCAAATCGTTCGGGGAAGGCGACATCATCTACGTGGACCCCGAGGTTGAAGCGATCAACCGCAGCTTCGTCGTGGTCAAGCTGGTGGACGAGCAAGAGGCCAGCTTCAAGCAGCTGGTGATCGAGGGTTCGCACAAGTACCTGAAGGCGATCAACCCGGCCTGGCCGGAGCCGTTCTTCCAGATCGACGGGGACGCGGTGATCCAGGGCGTGGTGATCGCCAAGCTCGAGAAGGTTTGACAGCAAGCACGGGAGGGGCTCATGGACGAGATATCCAGAAAGGAAGCAAAGGTGTTGGGGGCTGTTGCGATAGCGATGACGATGGGGCTGGCGGGACTGTTCGTCAGCGCCATGCTTCGGCTGACAACATGACCTAAAGCCAGCCGGCAGGATGCCGATACCCCTGGTGACCACACAGCAAGGAAGCCTGTATGCGATACCTCCTGACCAGCTCGGTCACCCTCTTTCTCGGCGCGCCAATACTCGCCAAGGACGTCGCTTTAGCGCCGGCTGCAGCTGCGGAATGCCTGGCGTTTACTAAACCAGTAGATAGCCGAAAAACTCAGCTCTGCGAACTAGGTGCCTTTGCCCAAGCCCTCTTCGGTAATCATTGGTATAAAACCATACCATCAAAAGTGTGGCGAGTACGCCGTTATTTCTGACTGTCACGAATGTATGCATCTTCATTGAACATACCGACAGCGAACTTCGTTAAAGTAATCACGAAAAAAAGCTCTCTTCAGCACCTCTGGAAACCTAATCGTCGACGGACCACCACTCATGTATAAAAGTGAAATTAGAGATAGCGAAATAATAGGACTATTTGAGAAGGTCCAGAAGAGGAATTACAAAAAATATCTCAGCAAGATAAATATCGAGCGAGCAAGAAGCTATGAGAATAAAACGATTACTTTCGACTTTCCGGTAACTGCTTTAATTGGACCAAACGGGGGAGGCAAAACAACCCTCATGGGGGCAGCCGCCTTGGCATATAGAAATATAAAGCCGTCGCTATTCTTCTCCAAAAGCGGTAAGTTCGACGAAAGCATGCAAAACTGGAAATTTGAATATGAAATCCTGGACCGCGACGTAAAACAACAAGACTCAATCAAAAGAAGTGCAAAGTTCACCAACTTAAAGTGGAGCCGGGACACTGTTGCGCGAGACGTGAGGGTTTTTGGAGTATCTAGGACAGTTCCCGCAAATGAAAGACCTCATCTTATTAAGTGCATGTCCAGCAAATTCGACGTTAAGCCTTCCGCGATTTCAAACATTCCGAGCGCGGCTGCAGAGGCGGTTGCACGTATCCTTGATAAGGACGTAAAGGAGTTCCGTTTCCTTAAAATTGATTCAAAGGGAAAGGTCACTCTACTCGCGGGCCAGACACCGCAGGGAGACAAATACTCGGAGTTCCACTTCGGTGCAGGCGAATCTAGTATTATTCGGATGGTCGTTGAACTCGAAACCATGTCAGAACAGTCGCTTGTACTGATCGAAGAAATTGAAAATGGCCTTCACCCACTTGCGACCATTAGACTTGTAGAGTATCTGATCGATCTCGCCCAACGCAGAAAGGTTCAAGTCATCTTTACAACTCACTCTAACGATGCAATAAGACCTCTACCAGACAAGGCTATTTGGGCAGCGGTTAAGGGCAGTCTTTATCAGGGCAAATTGGACATCGCATCACTGCGGGCCATAAGTGGCATAATAGATTCTCGACTCGCAATCTTTGTTGAAGACAATTTCACAAAAGTATGGGTGGAGGAAATCCTTAGAAACACAGATGGAATCTCGCTTGATGCAATAGGCATCTACCCTATGGAGGGCGACGGAACCGCTCAGCGTGTTCATAAAGATAATAATATCAGCCCAGCGTCAAAGGTTAGATCCATCTGCATACTGGATGGTGACTCAAAGTACGACGAGGATAAAGAAAAGCTTATCTTCAAGCTGCCTGGCGAAAGCCCAGAGCGATATGTTTTCAACAAGGTTCTAGAAGTGATAGAGCAATCGGCCGGAGAGCTCGCAGTTGCACTTCTCAAACCGTATGAAAAAGCAGAGGAGATAACACAGATAGTTAGAAGCGTCGCGAACACTAACCGAGACGAACACACAATCTTCTCTCAGATAGGGAAGAAGCTTGGGCTAATCCCAGAAGCTAGAGTACGCGAGGCTTTTATGAGCATCTGGGCAAGGTTTCATCCAGATGACTTGAATCGCTTTGTGGACGGCTTCCGAGTGCACTTGCCGTCTGAGACGGAGCAAGTCGTCCTAGGAGATGTTGCATACTGAGTCGTCGAGATACACTTTAGGGCACTGTTCTATCCGGCGGCGCCCCCCCTTGCTCGCCGGAATCCTATAGCGGCAATGCCATTCAAGCCGCCCATTTGATCACTTCTGCGCTACTCCCGCGGCTTCCCGCTCTGTAGCCGGTTTACTTCAGCCTTCACCATATTGCGGTACTGCTGAGCCCGGAATAGCCCTGCGCTGGGCTTTCCGTTTCTGGTCACCGGGAATCCCCGCCTACCCCTCCTGTCACGATTTAGGGCTAGGATGGTGCTTTACCTCGGAGGTCGCTATGGAAGATCCCCTACTCGCCCTGCTCTACCGCCTCAATGATAATCAGATGGCCCTCGGCATGGCCATCGAGGAGCTGACGGCCTGGGTCGTTGATCGCGGCTCAGTCGACGTCGGCAAGGCTGTCGAGCTGCACATGATTACCCTCGAAGAGAACTCGCATGTGATAGCCGATGCGTTGGCCGACCTCATAGCCGAGCGCGCTGGCCAGCGCAGGTCGTAGACCAAGAGCGCTACCGAAGGTCTACCAACGTTGCGCGCAGCGTCCTCAGGGGTTATCTTCATATCGCGCCTTTCTTACTCCCGAGGTTGGATCAGGCGCAGGGCCCCATGCGAAAGCTGGGGCCTTTTTCATGTCCGAAGGAAAATGCCATGGCTCGCCAATCTACTGCCACACATCCTGACTTCCCTTTCATCAAGATCCGTAGACTGTCGGAGGAACAGGGTGGCCGGTATACCTTCCTGATTGAGGACTACGAGCACACCGAGTTCTACGAGACGAAGGAGGAAGCGATCGCAAAATCGGAGCGCGTCCTTTTCTCTAAATTTCAAGATCTGACCGTGGCAAAGGGGCTTCAGGCATTCAAAGAGAACGACATGCACATGGCGGTGAAGCTGGCCGAGAGGTGGGGATACTTTCGCGGTAGAAGGGACGAGCGAGAGTCCCAGATGGAAAACATCAGGATTGCCGCTAACGCTCTCAGGGCCATGATGTAGCAGGCATAAAAAAGCCCGCACTGGGCGGGCTCCTTTCAAGCATTCCTAAAATCAGGAAGCTTTACACGAAGAAGGCACGTACTTCGCTGGCAGCGTGCCGGCACGGCAGGTATACACGAAAGTAGCGCCGTTGGTGGTGCTGAGATCCACAGCTGTGGGAGTAGCTGCGGTCGCGGTAGCTGCAGTAGCAGGAGTGAAGACGATCGTGCCGCCACCACCCAAAGTGGCAGGATAGGTGATAGTGATTACACCGGTTGCTGCAGACTGAACGGAATCGACGTTCTTAGTGGCAGCAGGCGGAGTGGCGTTGATCGCATCGCAGTTTGTGTTCGTAGTGGTACCACAGATCATGCTGCGCGCGCCCTGCGAGGAGTATGCCTCAGAGACAGCTGTCTTCAGACCGGACGCGAGGCTCAGGCCTTCAGTAACCCGTGCGCGCACGGTGTAGTCCTGGTACTGCGGAATAGCGATTGCGGCCAGGATGCCGATGATCGCTACGACGATCATCAGTTCGATCAGGGTAAAGCCTTTCTGGTTGTTCATCATTCACTCCAAGGGTGAAGGCACAGCGCCTGGGCTTCGCTATTGCATCCGGCGTGCCAACCTCCGAAACCGCACTGTATCTGCATCGCAGGCATTCTGGGCGCACATTCTTCAGCTACAACTGACAAAATCTGTCATATATAGCGTGACGCGCCGCTCAATTTGATAGCGATGTGCTTCTACAATCCTCAGACGACAGCCAGACCCGGTGCCCCGAGCGCTTTTTTGTGCCTAGTCCTTTTGTGCTACCCATCTCACCTTGCGGATGCCGCCTCGCTGCACTACTGTACATTTAAACAGTATCAAAGTAAGGAGGTAACCCATGCCCACAGTCACAGCCAAGCCAGCCGCCGAGAAGAATGCCCAGACCCTGGCTCAGACCAGGCGCCAGGTGCTACGCGGCCGAGTGCAGCGGAACATCGCTTCACCCACGGCGCAGAAGGAAAAGTCGGCCCTGCTGGAGCGGATGCCTGGCGATGACGATGCGGACTGGGAAGAAATCCTCTCGGAGCTCACAGAGCACGACAACGTGACCATTGCCCATCGCGATGATGGGAGCGTCCAGATCTTCTGGACCGTCACCAAGGACTGATCCGCCGATCACCGAGAGCCCGCCGCCGAGCGGGCTTTTTCATGCCTACGGCAAAATCTGTACTTTTGGTACTTGACCGACATTGAACCTATGGTACATATTTAATCCATCGGCAGCGCAAGCCGCCCCGGGTAGCGATCAGGAGACCCAGGGCTTAAAGCCAACCTCTTGAGATGGGACGCCTCCCCCAAGGTGTGCAGCGTAAAGCACCGAAATGGAGAGCCACCGGCATACCAGCGTGGGTGGCTGTTGGGATCTCAGATCCCCCGAACAAGTAGTCGCCCAGCCGGCGGTGGCGCGTAACACCGGCATAGCAGTTTTCCTCGCTGGCCTTGGAGACAGGGCCAGCATCAAAGCCACCTGCCAGGTCGCTTTGATGCAGAGGTGATGAATATGGATCTGGTTTACGGAGTAGGCATCAACGACCTGAAGAGTCAACACAACTGCCCGTTCTACAGCAGATGGAAAGGCATGCTACGACGTTGCTTCGCCGGTCGCGATGACCCCTATTACGAAGGATGCCAGGTAGCAGAGGCCTGGCTGACGTTCAGCGAGTTCAGGGCCTGGATGGAGAAGAAGCCTTGGCTTGAAAATCAGCTCGACAAGGACATCCTGAGTCCAGCTGAAAAAATCTACAGGCCTGAGACTTCGGTTTTCGTACCGGCGTATCTGAATTCTCTCGTGATCGACCGCGAAAAGCCCGCATCCGGGCTGCTCAGAGGCGTTTCTCACACACAGCGCGGCAAGCCATACATGGCCAGGGTTCGCTGGCTGGATGGCAGCCGTACCAGCGTCGGCAGCTTTCACTGCCAGGATGAAGCACACCGGGCCTGGGCCCATGCAAAGGCCGGCGTGATCAGGCAGGCCGTACAGCTTTACCGCTCAACGGACGGCTATGAAGAGCGCGTGTGCGTAGCGCTAGCCGAATGGGCTGACCAACTCGAATCCAAATAGACACCTGCTGAACAGGAGGCCGACATGGCCAACGATCTGACAGAGGGCCAACGCAAGGTACTGTTGGCCGTTGAGGCCTTCATGCACGAGAACCTATACCCGCCTACTCGGGCGGAGCTGGCCGAAGTGCTGGGAATGGCCTCGCACAACGGGCCGCATGAGCACCTGGTGGCCTTGGAGAAGAAAGGCTACGTGAAGCTGATTCCCGGCACTGCCAGAGGCATACAGGTATTGAGGAGTTCGTCATGAGCCAGCCATACGCCGTCTGGCTTCGCGGCCAGATCGAAGCCTGCTGCGACCCATTCATTCGCCGGGTGAACATGATCCCCCACGTCGAGGATCTCGTGGCGATATGCCGTAAAGACCTGGCGACGGCTGATCACTGCCAGGCGCACATCCTCCGGCAAACCATCGCCGGCTTCGAAGACATTCTTAGCGATTACGCCACAGCAGCGTAGGGACACACATCATGATCGTTGTAGGGCAATGGCAAGGACGCCTAGGCATGGGCCTGGCTCCGCGAGAGCTGGAATGCGTGATGGGCCTGGCCAGCGGCCTGACTCACAAGCAGATCGCCCGGGACATGGCGATCGCCCCCATGACCGTCACCAAACGAGTCAGCAGCGCGATGTTCAAGCTAGGCGTGCAACGCGCCCCGCAGCTGGTTGCCGAGGCCATGAAGCGCAAGATCATCAGCCCGCTCTGCATGGTGCTGGCCGCCCTGGTGGTTGCCCATGCCGCCCTCGATGAAGACCCGATGCGCCGCGACCGCCGCGCACCGGAGCGACGCACCGCCCAGGTCCGGATGATGCGCCGCGCTGAAGCCCCGGAGATCTACGCATGACCACACCGAAGACCGCCGCCGAGCGAAGGCTGACCAGCGAAAGCGCGAAGCCGAGCGCCTGGCCGCCCTGGGCCACCAGGTGATGCCGTTCGAAATGTACCAGCGAACCGCCGAGGCCCTGGACCGGCTGTGCGCCGCCGGCGGCTTCGAGCAGCGGGCCGAGGTGCTGACCCTGCTGATCCACCATGCCGACCAGATCGCCCAGCGTGACATGTCACGTTTCGCCGAGATGGTCACTCCGCCCCGCTCCAACTGATCTAGCCCCGACCTGGCGGGCCGCCCCGGCGGATACCCAGGAGCGCCAGCCGGCGGAGCGCACATCACCGGCAGCCTGGCATTGGTCACCAGCTTCTACCTCCGCCGAGGGCCAGGCCGTATTCCCCACGTCACGGGGACTGTATCGGAAAGGGGTGATGCCAGGGCTGACTGGCTGACAGCGTGACCGTTGTAGAACGCTACACCTCGGAAGCCGGAGACCACAGCACCGGCCACCCCTTTCCGATGCAGGAAGACGGAGTCGCGCCAGTTAGCACACAACAGGCACTGGCACTGCATCACCCACCGCCGCTTCGCTTGCACTATCGGCGAAGCGGTCCATTCTCAAAAACGTAGCGGCAAGCTGGAGCGCCTACTCCTCAGCGAACTGCTACAGCCGGCCGAGCGGTGCTACCCAACAGCAACTCGGACCCCAGCCGGCGGAGGGCATCACCGGCAGTTCGGTATCGGACTCACCCCGAGGATCGGATCGGTCGCCCCACGTCACGGGGCATTCCCCTCCCGCGTCACCCCGCGCCGCTCGGCGCCATCCCGAGACCATCATCATGATCACCCTACCTATCATCGGGCGTAGCCCGGCGGCAGTGATTTCGCGTGCCCGCATGCTGGGCTTCGAGTGCTGGCCCTATCGCGCCGAGCGCCGCTCCAGCGGCACCTGGGTCCACTACTACCGAAAGGCCGATCAGAAGCCGGCAGCCCGCCGCACCGCTGAAAACCTTCTGCGCACGGAAGAGGAGCTGTTCGGATGATCCCCGACTTCGTGCACGACATCCGGGCGCGTAAGCCGCAGCGCGCCACCCTGGGCCAGGCCGTCGAGCAGTACCTGGCCGCCGGCGGCAGCATCGCCACCCAACCCTACCTGGCACCGCGAGAGATGACCCGGGGTGCCGAGGTTGACACCAAGGCGGCCCAGGTGCGTGAAGCTAAAGCTATACAACTCGCTTAGTTTCATAAGCTATAGCAATAGACTTGAGCAAATCTGCCGCGCGCTCGTAATAAACCGGGTCTTCAGCAAAGCGGATATTGTCGGTCCGAAGTGACAGCAAAGCACCGTTATGCAACGTAAAGCTTTCGATCAGTCCTCGCGCAAAGGAAACAATGTCTGCTTGTCTGATTACATTTTCAGGGCCGATCTTCTTGACGACTCCCACAACGTATTCAAGCTTTGCGTCACTCAGCCCAAATCTCTCCTTCAAATCCGCCTCAAACGCCTTCTCATCAATATCTGCTTTTAGCACACAGATATTGTGTTCAATACCGAAAAGAGCGCCATTACAAGGAGCCTGAACAACACATGCAGTCAGAACACCAATCCATCTATAATCAATCTCGAACACCGGCCCAAGGCTGATGGACCCACCTATAACCCCAGCTCGCAAATCTCCTCCTCGAGAAGGAACAATAGCAACTTCTGCGGAAAGCTGACCTTCGTGAACAAGCGCGCATCGGTAATACTTATAAAGCACATCTTCCATTGGTAGCTGCTTACCATCAACCTCAACACTTATTCCTATTCTTTCGTGTGCATCTAGATTTTCATCATTTAGTAATAGCTTTCTGATCATTCCTCCTAGAAACCACTTAAAAGCCTGCCCATCACCAACGTTTTTCCGGTCCGGGTATTTTCTTCTAGAGGACCCAGCAACTGCCAGAAGAAGTAACGACAGTGCTGCAAGATGCCTATCATTCTCAATGAGAAATTTCGCATCCTCTACGAGCGTAGGAATAGTCATAAAAACTCCGATCAGCTTTTCTTGGCTCCGTCATTAATAACGAAGGGCGGGCATATTCCATCCATATTGCGGACGTTGATTTAGGTATAGCACCGCCCTACCTCCCCTCACGCCATCTGGCGTGCCGACAGAGTATTGATCATGAACGACGAGAAATTCGAGCTGACCATTTGCGATCTCGCTGGATCCGGCACCTACTACGCGGACATCGCGGACGAGCTGCGCTCCCGCGACACCGCCCAGCGCGAAGCCCTGGCGCGAGTGGAGGCGGAGCGGGATGTCGAGCGCGCTCGCGGTGACGCTGCTGTAGGGGACGCGAACGAAGCTGAGGCGCAGCTGGCGGAGGCTGTGGGGTTGCTCGGCGAAGTCATGCAGAAGGATGGCGAAGGGTGGGGGACGCTGGACGGTCGTATTGAGTCCTTCCTCGCCCGCCACGCCCAGGCCGAGCAGCATAAAGAAGTCCAATACGAGACGCTGGAAGAAATTCTGAACTCGCCAATGGCCCCTTGCAAAGAGGAAGCCCGTGTCTGCCATGACTGCAATGGCGATGGTGTCATTCCAGTGATGGAGAAAGATCATGACGGTAACTGGATCGAGGATCGGTGCCGTACATGTGACGGATCAGGACAGCCGCAGGAAGCCCAGGGCGCGCAGGCCGTGGATTTCTGGACCTGGCTCGATCTTGCCTACCGCAACGGCAGTAAGGGCGAAGAACCCAAGTTCACCAAGTACAACATGGAGGTTGCCTACAGAGCCCGCACTGAGTCCACTCTCTGTTCCCAGGGCGCGCAGGCTGGGGATGAGCGGGCGGCGTTTGAAGGCTTAGCCAAAGCGCAGGGCCTATCAGTTACCCGTACAACACAGGGATTGGCGTTCGCGAACGGCACCCGACGCGATGCGGGCGACTACATCGACCTTCTGTCGCTGGTTAGCTGGCACTTCTGGCAGGCACGCGCCGCCCTCGCCACCCAGCCCGCCGCCGAGCAGCTCTGGGCAGTCCACGCTCAAGGCCCAGACGATCTCTACGCCGCCTTCTCGGGGGAAGAGGCCGAAGCCCATGCCGCAGAACTCAATGCCCTTCCTTGCTGGGCCGGCATCAGCGTCTCAGCAGTGGTAATCGAATCGCCCTGGCCTGCGGTCGAGCACTGGAAATACCTGGTAGAGCAGGACCGCGAACACAACAACGCTGCCGTGGGAGGTGCTGAGGAATGACCCAGGTAATCTCTCAGCAAGACTGCATCCAGACGCACTACAAGCTGGATGGATACGGCTACGGGCGCATCAAGTATCAGGGTCGCAGCATCAAGCACCATCGCTTCGTGTACTGCCAGGCAAACGGCCTCTTCCTTGACGACATCGAGGGCCTGATCGTCAGGCACAAATGCGACAACCGGGGCTGCGTCAACCCTGCGCATCTCATCCTCGGGACCCACATGGACAACATGATTGACATGTCGGAGCGTGGCCGTCGACCAAGTAGGGCTGGCGAAGGGAACGGGAGAGCTAGGCTGACCAAAGAACAGGTCCATGAAATCAGAAGCTCGTACACGGGAAAGCGAGGCGAGATAGCTGCTTTCGGCAGGGCTTATGAGGTCAGCCCTTGCACGATTCTCAAAGTGATCCGAAACCAGTCTTGGAGTCCTGCGCCATGAGTAACCAACTCCTGCCGTGCCCGTTCTGCGGGGGCGCCGCTAAGTCTTCAGTTCCGTTCCGAGGCACCCAAAAAGCCTGGTGCAATGCTGAGGGCTGTGAGAACAAGTCGACATTCGACGTCGAAGCCTGGAACCGCCGAGCCACCCAGCCCGCCGCTGGTGAGCCGGTGTATCAGTGGCGATTCAGAGACGATAAGCACTGGATAGAGTGCTCCCATAAGACTTTCGAACAATATTCGGAAGCGCCCCACGCTGTTCAAACCCGTGTCCTGTGGACCGCCCCGCCTGCCGCCGCGCATGGGGATGAGGCGGTGCTGTGGATCGAGTGCGACCCTAGCGCTGCCAAATTCGACCGGCTGCCGAAAGACTGGCAGTTCCTGTTCTCCACGAAATTCCACATGACTGACCCGGGCGACCGGTCCGCTAACGTGGTCTTCGCGCTTCACAGCGCCCTGCGCGCCCAGGCCGGCGAAGGGGGTGAGGTGTGAGCATCCACATCCACTCGCCTTCGGGCATCTACTACGCGCAGGTGCGCCGCAGATTCGAGAGGCGCTGGACTCAGGTTGGCGGCAAGTTCTTGAGTCGCGAAAAGGCACAGGCCTGCATCGGCTCGAACATGACTGGTGATTTCTACTTCGGTCGTGTTCTGTTCTGTGCCGACTACTACGACCCCATCCTAGTGATGGAGGCCAAGCGATGATCCTGCTGACCTGCCCCCGCTGCCACAAGGCTGACGACGACTGCCAGTGCTGGCCGCTGGCGAGGAGTGAACAGTGAGCGCTCCCACTAAGCACAAGGACGCAATCATAGCGATGCTCCTGGCTGGCTACGCGCCGCGGGACATCATGGCAGCTACCGGCTGCTCCAGGGGCAACCTGCAGGACTATCGGTTCCCGCCGTTCAGCAAGGGCGGCCGGCCTCGCAAGTCCGCCTGATCGCCTCCTAACCCCTACCCCATTGAACCTGCGCCCTGGCGCGGAATGAGGACTGTCATGTCTACGGAAAACACGATCGCATTCGTAAACGGCGAGCCAGCCGCCTGTGGCTGCAAGATCAGGATCAGCAATGGCGGCGGTGACTACTCCGACGTTACCTATCTGACCCTGTGCCCATTGCACTCAGGCCGCCCTGCTCAAATCGAGCCCATGGATGTGGTTCGCGATGCTGAGGGCTGGTGGTGCCACCCTCACTATCTGGGCGAGCCGGAGTGGGAGGACATGGAGTACATCCCGCTGGATAAGTACAAGGCCTACATCGCGGCTCGCGGCATCGAAACCACCTTCACCACCATGGAAGGCGACAACGACGAGGAGTTCGAGCGCTACTGCGAGGCCGGCGATGTTGACTGCTCGCGCTGGACGCCCACCCCGCCTGCAGGGGATGGCTGGTTCATGCTCTCGATCCATGACACCGAAGACGGCCCGGTCTGCGCCTGGGGACGCAAGGTCCAAGGCGGTGCCGCATGAGCGCTCTCATGGCTACGGAAAGGTGCAGCTACGAAGACGCCGGCCAGATCTGTCGCGGTGATGGGTACCTCTGCGATGAGGACCAGTATTACGAAGGGTATGACCCCACCGATATGACCTACCCCTGCCCCTGCTGCAATACCCAGGTCTACCTGGAAGGCGCCAAGGAGGATGCCGAGACGTGCTCCAGCTGGAGTGACCTGTGGCACTCAGGGACCGGGGAAACCATCTGGATCCACCGATCTCGGCGCGCACTGGCAGCCAACCCTGACCTGGCGCCGAAGATTCTGGCGACCCTCGGACCGGTGCACGCCCTGGTCGCTGATTGCGAAGTGGCGGAGGGCTATGTGGTCAGCATCAACAACCTCCCCGCAGCAGGAGCTCAGCCATGACCATCCTCGTACAGCAGCAACTGCGGGACCTGTTGGGCAAGCTGACCACTGCCTTTTGGAGGAACGACGGAATACTCGTCTGCCCTGCGTATCGGGACGGCGAGACTGTCTATGTCGAGTCCTGGCGCCCAGTGGCGGAGGCTGCATCGACGGACTATGCGCGCTTCATCGCCGCCGCCAATCCCGCTGTGGTCCTCGCTCTGCTGGATGAGCTGGACGCAGCGAACGCCAATCACGAGAACGCCGTGGCCCACATGCAGAGCGTCTGCGCCGAGCGCGACCAGCTCAAGGCGGAGAACGCGGAGCTGAAGGCGCAGGCGGAACTCCAGGTCTTGCTGCCTGAGCTGGATGAAGCCCTGGAGGACCTAGAAATTTGGGGCCGCCACAGCGATCAGGGTTATCGCAAGCTGAAGGACTGGTACCGGAAGGTATCCGTCGCGTGCAAATCAATCGACCAGGCAATGACCAAGGAGCAGCCATGAGCAGCAGAGAAGAGTTTGAGGAATGGTACGCGAACGCTTACCCAGGCGGACTTAGCACCGGCGCTATGAAGTTGGCTTTCGAAGAGCTGGCCTACGCATCATGGCAGGCATCGCGCCAGGCGCTGGTGGTGGAGCTGCCAGCGAAGATCGGGCATCTGCCCTACAACCAAACGCGCAGTGGACGCGCCAACCCAGAAGCCGAGCAGTACGACGAAGCCATAGACGACTGCCGAGAAGCCATCGAAGCTGCCGGCGTGAGGGTGAAGCCATGAACCGAGCAAGCCCCATAGACATGCGTAAGGCCCTTGCCATGGCGCACGAGATGACCCAGGCCGGCCTGCTGTTCGTGCCAATGCCGGTTGCCAGCCCGGAAGAGTTCGCAGCCATGGCGCGCCTGGCTCACGAGCGGCTGGGCGAAATCGCGCATGCAGCCGAGGAGGCAGAGCAGCCATGAGCTGGAGACCTGCCGTCTACCGAGACTCGCCCAGAGAGAAGCTCCAGCATCGCCGGGACATGATGGGCGATAAGCGCAGGAATGGCCGGCTGCTGATCAAGGGCCGGCGCTGGGCATTCATCTATCGCCGCCTGATTCGCCTGGCGGTTAGCGGGAGGCGCCAGTGAGCCGAATCGAACACGCAATCGGCTCACCTGATGAGCCGGACAGCAGTAGAGAAACGAGAGGTGACCCATGAAGCGAGAGCTGATCAAGGTGAGCGAGTTTCAGCGCCGGGTCTGGGGCGAGAACGGCACCCCGATGTGCTCCCAGGCCATCCGCCAGCAGCTTCGGAACGACAAGCTGCCAGGCGAGCAGATCGGCAAGCTCTGGTACGTCGACTGGGCCGCCTACCAGCAGCGCACCGGTGACGACCTGGTGGATGCAGTCCTTCGAGGCGCCGCGTGATGGCAGCCAGGCCGAGGAAGATCAAGAACCGGGGCCTGCCGCCCAACCTCTACGAGAACAACGGCGGGGTGAACTTCAAGTATCGCCGGCCGGACACAGGGACGTGGCATGGGATGGGGAACGATAGGCAGCGAGCTATCCAGGCAGCGAAGCAGCTGAACAGCCGCCTGATGGCGGGCTCCGACCTGGTAGCCGGAGTGCTGGGAGAAACAGTGACCATGCACCAGTTCCTGGTCACCTACGTGACGAACATCCTGCCGGGGCGCGAGCTGGCCAAGGCTACCTTGGAGCTCTACACCATCCGCATCCGGCAGATCGACACGGCCATGGGCGCCAAGCCGATGGACCAGATCACCATCAAGATGATCGCGGACTTCTTGGACCCCATGACGCCGCGGGCGGCCAACCAGGCGCGCGCCATCCTGGTCGACGTGTTCAAGCACGCTGCAGCCAAGGGCCTGGTGCCGGACAACCCGGCTGAGAACACCATCGCCCGCATGGAGAAGAAGGCGCGCCGGCGGCACACCATCGAAGGGCTCAAGGCAATCCGCGCAAAGTCTCCACGCTGGCTGCAGAACGCTATCGACCTGGCCCTGATCACCGCCCAGCGCCGCAGCGACATCCTGGGAATGAAGTTCGACGACGTTCGGGATGGCTTCCTCTACGTGGTGCAGCAGAAGACCTCGAAGGCCTCGGATGCCGCCTGGATCCGCTTCCAGGTGACGCCCCAGCTGCAGGCCGTGCTGACCCGCTGTCGAGACGAGGTGCTATCGCCCTACCTGATCCACCGGAAGCCGGAGCGACTGAAGCAGAAGCAGGCTCAGACGAAGGACCACTGGACGGCGATTGAGGAGCGATTCCTGACCCGGGCATTCAAGGACGCGCGGGACGCAGCAGGCTGCTACAAGGGATGGGGCGAGGAGGAAATGCCAGGCTTCCACGAGGTCCGGGCGCTGTCGCTGCACCTGTACCAACGTGCCGGCCGGGAGGCTCAGCAGATCGCCGGGCATGCCAGCGCGGACATGACCAAGAACTATCAGCGCGACCACGCCGAGGTGGTCTGGTCGGACGCCGTGCCGGACCTCGATATCAGTGAGATCGCCAGCTGATTTTGATTGGATTTTGATTATGTTTTGATTGGAGCCCAGAAACGAAAAAGGCCCAAGCCGCTAAGTGCTTGAGCCTACTCGTTAATTTGGTCGGGACGGAGTGATTCGAACACTCGACCCC
Source organism: Pseudomonas sp. BAV 4579 (assembly GCF_009765395.1). Taxonomy (NCBI): domain Bacteria; kingdom Pseudomonadati; phylum Pseudomonadota; class Gammaproteobacteria; order Pseudomonadales; family Pseudomonadaceae; genus Pseudomonas; species Pseudomonas sp. BAV 4579. The sequence goes on from NZ_WHOV01000127.1 coordinate 45,570, forward strand.
TTGCACCCCA
>NZ_WHOV01000128.1:0-14149 GCF_009765395.1 Pseudomonas sp. BAV 4579
GTTGTCGATCTGGTCGAAACCACGAGCGGAACCGCCCCAGGTGTCGGCACAGACCTTGGTCAGCGCAGCGGTCAGAGTGGTCTTGCCATGGTCGACGTGACCGATGGTGCCCACGTTCAGGTGCGGCTTGTTACGTTCAAACTTTTCTTTAGCCATCGACACTCTCTCCCTTCACGAATTGAGCAAAGCAATGCCGCCATTAAAACAAAGGCAGATATTTGCATATCTGCCTTTTTAAGATGGAGCTCATGAGCGGATTTGAACCGCTGACCTCACCCTTACCAAGGGTGTGCTCTACCAACTGAGCTACATGAGCGAAACATTTGCCAGTCAAACTGGAGCGGGTAGCGGGAATCGAACCCGCATCATCAGCTTGGAAGGCTGAGGTTCTACCACTGAACTATACCCGCAGAGCCTAAGCGCTCTAGCAATCTGGTGGAGGGGGAAGGATTCGAACCTTCGAAGTCTGCGACGTCAGATTTACAGTCTGATCCCTTTGGCCACTCGGGAACCCCTCCAAAGTGAGGCGGCATTTTCTTCATCTGCCCTCCTCTTGTCAAGGATCTTTTTAAAATCTCCTTAACAATCAATGCTTTCGCCTCGCTCGCTAGCGTTATCAGCGAAAGCGGGCGCAGTTTATGCAATCGCAGCGGACCATGCAACCCCAGGGCGTAAAAAAAGCTTAAAAAACAAAGGCCGCCCTAGCGGCGGCCTTTGTTTGCAGACAACCAGCCCTGCTTACAGCTGGGGACCGGCAGCCAGGATGCTTTCGGATACGCCGGAGAACTTCTTGAAGTTCTCGACGAACTTGCCAGCCAGCTCGCGCGCCGCCGCATCATAGGCAGCACCATCCTGCCAGGTGTCGCGGGGATTGAGCAGGACGCTGTCCACGCCGGGAACGGCAACCGGGACGTCGAGATTGATGACCGGGACGTGGCGCGTCTCGGTACCGATGAGGGCACCGCTCTGAATAGCTGCAATGACCGCACGGGTAGTCGGGATGTTGAAGCGCTTGCCGACGCCGTAACCGCCACCGGTCCAGCCGGTGTTGACCAGGTACACCTTGGAGCCGAAGCCCTGGATGCGCTTGATCAGCAGATCGGCGTATTCAGCCGCCGGACGCGGGAAGAAGGGTGCGCCGAAGCAGGTGGAGAAGGTCGACTTGATGCCGGGACCGGAACCCATCTCGGTCGAGCCGACCAGGGCGGTGTAGCCGGACAGGAAGTGGTAGGCCGCCTGCTCATTATTAAGGATGGATACCGGGGGCAGGACACCGGTGAGGTCGCAGGTCAGGAAGATGACTGCGTTGGGCTCGCCACCCAGGTTGTGCTCGGCGCGCTTGTCGATCAGTTCGCGCGGATAGGCCGCCCGGCTGTTCTGGGTCAGGCTGTCGTTGGCATAGTCAGGGTGACGGGTCTGGGGATCCAGGACCACGTTTTCCAGGACGGCGCCGAACTGGATGGCCTTCCAGATGACCGGCTCGTTCTTCTCGGACAGGTCGATGCACTTGGCGTAGCAACCACCTTCCATGTTGAAGACGGTGCCCACGCCCCAACCGTGCTCGTCATCACCGATCAGGTAGCGGCTCTGGTCGGCGGACAGGGTGGTCTTGCCGGTACCGGACAGACCGAAGAACAGGGTGACGTCACCCTCCTCGCCCACGTTGGCCGCGCAATGCATCGGCAGCACGTCCTTTTCCGGCAGCAGGAAGTTCTGCACCGAGAACATGGCCTTCTTCATCTCGCCGGCGTAGCGCATACCGGCGATCAGCACCTTGCGGGCCGCGAAGTTGATGATGACGGTACCGTCGGAGTTGGTGCCGTCACGCGCGGGCTCACAGACGAACTCGGGCGCGTTGATGATCTCCCAGGCCGGCTTGGACTGGGGATTGTATTCGGCCGGATTGATGAACAGGCAGCGGCCGAACAGGTTGTGCCAGGCGGTCTCGGTACGCATGACGACGGGCAGGTAGTGCTCTACATCAGCGCCTACATGGACATGGGAGACGAATTGATCACGCTCGTCCAGGTAGGCGCTCACGCGTTCCCACAGCGGTGCGAACTTCTCCTCCGGGAAAGCACGGTTGATCGGCCCCCAGTGAATGGCATCGCGCGTGGAGGCTTCCTCGACGATAAAGCGATCTACCGGCGAACGCCCCGTGCGATGCCCCGTCTTGACGACCAGCGAGCCATTGGCGGCCAGCTCTCCTTCGCCACGTCGCAGGGACTCTTCCACTAACTGCGCGACGCTGATATCGGTATACACGTTGGCTTTCGTCATTTCGTTCCCCATGGCCCTGGGCCGCTCCTCATGCTTGTAGCTCTTACACGGCAGAACTACACGTTGCGGGATTATGCCAGAAAGCCTTCGGGCTTTTGCAACGGCTAGTGCCGGGTATTTCCCGGGGTTTGCGTGCCGCCGCCCGCAAAAATCTGCGCGATATCGGCAGCGTCGAATACCTGCTGTTCATTGCAAAACTGACAATCGACCCGAATTTGTCCGTCCTGTTCGTCGAGCAGACTCTCGACGTCCGGCTGGCCCATGCTGATCAGGGCATTGGCCGCGCGGTCACGGGAGCAGCTGCAGCTGAAGGCCACCGGCTGCTCGTCGAACAGGCGGACCTTTTCCTCGTGGAACAGGCGGTGCAGGATCACTTCGTTGTCGAGACCCAGCAGCTCTTCGGCCGTGAGGGTATCGGCCAGGGTGACCACATGCTCCCAGCTATCCTGGCGGGCCTGGGCATCCTTGATCCGCGACGGCGGCAATTGCTGGAGCAGCAGGCCGCGGGCGCGACGGCCATCGGCGTTCAGCCAGAAACGGGTGGGCAGCTGCTCGGAGGTGGCGAAATAGCCGGACAGGCACTCAGCCAGATTCGCGCCTTCCAGCGGAACGATACCCTGGTAGCGCTGACCATGGCGCGGGTCGATGGTGAGGGCCAGGACGCCATCGGGCATGAGCTCGCTCAAGGAGGCGGACGCGGTGATATCGGCCTCTTCGTAGCGTGCGATGCCGCGCACCTCGCGCTCACTGGAGCACTCGACCATGAGCAGCGGGATGGGACCGCTGGAGCGCGCCTGCAGCACCAGCAGCCCTTCGAACTTGAGGGTTCCACACAGCAGCGCCGCCGCCGCGAGCAGCTCGCCCAGCAGCTGGGCCACGGGCTCCGGATAGGCATGCTTGGCGAGGACCTCGACATAGCTGCGATCCAGGGTGGCCAGTTCGCCGCGGACATCGGTTTCGTCGAACAAGAAACGTTGGGTGAAATCGTGGGAAGTCATGAACTACCTATATAAGGAAGGAGGCCGCGAGCGTGGCGTTCACGGCGCACGCCAGAACCGGCGAGCGGACCTGGCCATTGAGAGGTTCCGGCGAGCCGTGACGAACTCAGTCGTCGAACGGATGGACGTACTCGCGGAACTGGTGGATCTGGCGCCGCTGCTTCTTGGTGGGACGGCCATCGGTCTGCACGCCGAGGTTGCCGGCCTTGCGGGCGGCCGCGGCCTGCTCGCGCGCCTTGAGGCTTTCCGGCGTCTCGGTGTAGAGCTGCTGGGCTTCGGGCGCACCCCGGCGGTTCTGCGACAGGGCGACGATCACCACCGTCTTTTCGTCATAGCCCTGACGGATGGTGAGAACATCACCGATGCGCGGCTCCTTGCTCGGCTTGCAGCGCTCGCCACGGCACTGGATCTTGCCGCCTTCCAGGGCCGCCTTGGCCAGCGCGCGGGTCTTGAAAAAACGCGCGGCCCATAGCCATTTATCGAGGCGCATCCGTTCTTCAGTGTGATCTACTGCATACATCGAATAAAAAGCCCCCTGTTGGGTCTTAGACTCTTCTCAAGAACTCTAAACCATCGGACCGACGCTGCAAGCGCGCCTCTGGAGAGCCATGACCACATTATTTCCTTCCGATCTGACTGGCCAGACCCGCTGCACGGGATGCCAGCAGTCGGAACCCCTGGGCTTCGACTTCGATTTCGCCTATCAGCCCATCGTGGACCTGGGCCAAGGCGCGGTCTTCGCCCGGGAAGCGCTGGTGCGCGGACCAGGCGGCGAAGGCGCGCTGTCGGTGCTCAACCAGGTGACCGACAGCAACCGCTATCGCTTCGACCAGCTTTGCCGCACTAAAGCCATCGCCACCGCGGCGGCCCTGGGCATGCAGGAGAGCCTGTCGATCAACTTCCTGCCCAACGCCGTCTACCGCCCGGAACTGTGCATTCGCAGTACGCTGGCCGCCGCGCGCGAGCATGGCTTTCCGCTGGAGCGGCTGATCTTCGAGACAGTGGAAACCGAACACGTCGCAAGTGACCACCTGACGCACATCCTGCGCGAGTATCAGCAATTCGGCTTCAAGACCGCCATCGACGACTTCGGCGCCGGTCATTCGGGCCTGACGCTGCTAGCCGAGTTCCAGCCGGACCTGGTCAAGCTCGACATGGCGCTCATCCGCCACATCGACCGGGACCAGGTGCGGCGGACCATCGTGCGCAACCTGATCGTCATGTGCCGCGAACTGGGTACCCAGGTGATCGCCGAAGGGGTGGAGACCGTGGCCGAACGCGATTGCCTGCGTGACCTCGGCATCGAGCTGATGCAGGGGTATCTGTTCGCCAAACCAGCCTTCAAGCAGCTCATTGATCCGCAACATTTAGGCGGAGGCCACTGATTTCAAGGAGCAGCGATGAGCAATTCCGCCGAACCGGTCATTATCGGCCTGAGTGAATGGGTGGCCCTGCCCGACCTGGGCGTGGTGGGCCTGAGAGCCAAGATCGACACCGGTGCCAGTACTTCGGCGTTGCATGCGACGGAAGTCCAGCCGTTCATGCGCGGCAAGGAGCGCTGGGTCAGGTTCACCGTGCACCTGGGGACGCTGGTTCAGTCCCGTCATCGCCATTGCGAAGCCCCTCTGGTGGCGAAGAAGACCATTCGCAGCTCCAACGGCATCGCCCAGACGCGTTATGTCATCCGTACCCTGCTGGCCCTGGGCGAGTGCCAGTGGCCGGTGGAATTCACCCTGGCCTGCCGCAAGAGCATGCGCTATCGCATGCTGCTCGGCTCTAAGGCATTGATTGATGGTGGCCTGCTGGTGAATCCGGCCGTCTCCTATGCGCAAGACAAACCCCAGTTGTCCCTTACTCCGGCTTCCGGTGCCCCATGAAAATCGCCGTCCTCTCGCGTAATCCCAATCTGTATTCCACCCGGCGTCTGGTCGAAGCCGGCGTCAGCCGCGGCCATGAGGTGGTCGTGGTCGACACCCTGCGCGCGTACATGAACATCGCCAGCCACAAGCCGCAGATCCATTACCGCGGCAAACCGCTGGAAGGCTTCGATGCGGTCATCCCGCGCATCGGTGCCTCGGTGACCTTCTATGGCTGCGCGGTGCTGCGCCAATTCGAGATGCAGGGCGTCTTTCCGCTCAACGAGAGCGTGGCCATCAGCCGCTCGCGCGACAAGCTGCGCTCCCTGCAGCTGCTCTCGCGCAAGGGCATCGGCCTGCCGGTGACCGGCTTCGCCCATTCGCCGGACGACGTGCCGGACCTGATCCAGATGGTCAACGGTGCCCCCCTGGTGATCAAGGTGCTGGAAGGCACCCAGGGTATCGGGGTGGTGCTGTGCGAGACCGAGAAGGCGGCCGAATCGGTGATCGAGGCCTTCATGGGGCTCAAGCAGAACATCATGGTGCAGGAATACATTCGCGAGGCGGGTGGCGCGGACATCCGCTGCTTCGTGGTCGGCGACAAGGTGATCGCCGCGATGAAGCGCCAGGCGGCGCCGGGGGAGTTTCGTTCGAATCTGCATCGCGGCGGCACCGCCAGCCTGATCAAGATCACCCCCGAGGAACGCATGACCGCCCTGCGTGCGGCCCGGGCCATGGGTCTGAGCGTGGCCGGGGTGGACATCCTCAGATCCAACCACGGCCCGCTGGTGATGGAGGTCAATTCCTCGCCCGGCCTGGAAGGCATCGAGCAGACCACCGGCAAGGACGTGGCCGGGATCATCATCGAATACCTGGAAAAGAACGCCGAGCCGGGACTGACGCGGACCAAGGGCAAGGGCTGAAGGAGTCTGGGCGCGGGGTGTTGGGCTTCGCCAGCGCTCAGCCCAATCTACGCCGCGATAAGGTCCCTTGTCAGCTGGCGCTGCGCGGCAGCAGCAGGCCCAGGGGCAACAGTACCCGGGCTTCCACCCCGCCACCTTCGCGATTGCGCAGTTCGGCGCTGCCGCCGTGCTGCGCGGCGATGCGCTTGACGATCGCCAGGCCCAGCCCGGAACCGCTGACGGTGCGGGCACGATTGCCGCGGGTGAAGGGATTGAAGATGTCCTGCAGGTCCTTGGGGTCGATGCCGGGACCGCGATCCATCACGCTCAGGGCGACATAGGGCGCCGTGGCGGAGCCCGCCACCTGCCCGACCACCTCGATCCCGCCACCGCCGCCATGGCGCAGGGCGTTTTCCACCAGGTTGGTCAGCAGCCGCTTGAAGGAGATGCGCCGCACCGGCAAGGGTGGCAGGACGTCCAGCATCAGCCGTACCCGCTCCTCCTCCTGGTTGTAGGGCGCCACCACCTGGCGGGCCAGCTCGTTGATATTGGTGAGCTCCTGCGGCTCGTCGCGACCGTCGCGGACGAAGGCGAGGAACTGGTCGAGGATGGCGTTCATGTCCTCGATGTCGCGGATCATGTCCTCGGCCTCTTCGCGCTCGGCCGGTGGCATCAGCTCCACTGCCAGGCGCAGCCGGGTCAGGGGCGTGCGCAGGTCATGGGAGACCCCGGCCAGCATCAGCTCGCGCTCGCGGCCGGCCTGCTCGACGTCCTCGGCCATCTGGTTGAAGGCATGGTAGACATCCTGGATCTCGCTCGGGGCATCGGTCTCCGGCAGGCGCACGCTGCGGCCCTTGCCCAGCTCGCGCGCCGCGTTCACCATGCGGCGCAGCGGTTGGTTGAGTTGCCGGACGAAGACCCAAGCGGCGCCGGTGGACAGCAGGCCGATGGCGAAAAACCAGCCCAGCACGCTCCAGATGTGCTGCCCTCGCAAGGGATGGGCCATGAGCGGGATCTTGATCCAGTCCGGCCCCAGGGAGGGCGCCAGGACCCACATGGCCGGACCATGCTGGACCCGCACCCGCACCTCGGTCTCCTCGCCCAGCTCCTGCTTCATCTGGCGCTCGAAGATCTCGCTGTAGGGCCAGTGGTATTCCCCGGCCGGCACTGTCTCGGGTGATTCGTAGCGCAGGCCGGCGGCCTGGGCGATGCGCGGCCGCTCGGTTTCCGGGGTGGCCCAGTAGGCCCGGAGGGTCAGGGCCGCGCCGTGGCTGTACTGACGATCGACCAGAACGTCCTCATTGAGCAGCAGATAGACCAGGGTCAGCGCCTTGGAAAACAGCACCGCGAGCAGGACCATCCACAGCGAGCGGGCGAAGAAACTCTGGGGAAACCAGCCGGGCGCCTTCATCGGCCAGGATTTCCGCGCAAAACGGCGCGAAAGCCATCACAACCTCTGGGGTTGCAGGGTCCAGATAGGCAACCCGACGCGGACATATTCGGATACATTTGCTCGTCCATTTCTTCCCTTCAACCTGGAGTTCTCTCGTGTCCGACATCTGCCAGACCGGCCTGGACATCGGCTTCGCCTCGCTCAGCTACGCGCAGATCGCCTTTCTTGGCGTGGTGCAGGGTATCACCGAGCTGCTTCCCATTTCGTCCACGGCGCACATGCGGGTGGTTCCCGCCCTGCTCGGCTGGCGCGATCCCGGCTCGGCCTTTTCCGCCGCCATGCAGATGGCGGCGCTGGCCGCGGTGATCAGCTATTTCTGGCGCGATGTCAGCGGCGTGACGCGTGGCAGCCTCGCCGCGGTGCGCCAGCGTGACTTCGACAGCCCGGATTTCCTGCTGGCGATGATGATCGTCCTGGCGACCATTCCCATCTGCATCGCCGGTCTCCTGCTGGCGCCCCTGCTCAATGCCTGCGACTCGCCGCTGCGCGGCCTCAGCGTCATCGGCTACGCCTGCCTGGCCATGGCCGCCCTGCTGGCGCTGGCGGAACGGATCTGCCGACACAACAGGGACATCTCGCAGATGCGCCTGCGCGATGCGCTGATCGTGGGGATCGCCCAAGTGGGCGCATTGATTCCGGGCGTGTCCCGTTCCGGTTCGACCCTGACCGCCGCCATGTTCCTCAATCTGCGTCGCGAGGAAGCCGCGCGCTTTTCCTTCCTGCTCGGCCTGCCGGCCATCGCCCTGGCCGGACTCAAGGAGCTGGTGGTGCTCTGGCACGCGCACATCCCGGCCGAAGCCTGGTCGCTGCTGCTGGTGGGGTTGCTGGTGGCGAGCCTGTCGGCCTTTGCCGCGATCTGGGGCCTGATGCGCTTTCTGGAACGCTTTTCGACCTGGCCCTTCATCATCTATCGCGCGCTGCTGGGGATCTTTCTACTGGTGGGTGTGCATCAAGGCCTGTTCGCCTGAGCCACCCCCCTAGCCGGGGCGCGATGCCCCGGCTACCCGCCTTACTTGCCGGCGCCGTCCGGCACGAAGACGTAGCCCACGCCCCAGACGGTCTGGATATAGCGCGGCTTGGACGGATCGGGTTCGATCATCCGGCGCAGGCGCGAGATCTGCACGTCGATGGAGCGCTCCAGGGCATCCCATTCGCGACCGCGGGCCAGATTCATCAGCTTGTCGCGGGTCAGCGGCTCGCGGGCGTGGTCGACCAGTGCCTTGAGCACCGCGAATTCGCCGGTGGTGAGCATGTGGGTCTCTTCGCCGCGCTTGAGTTCGCGGGTGGCCAGGTGCAGGGCGTAATCGCCAAAGGTCACCACCTCGTCGGTACCGGCGGGAGCGCCGGGTACCACCGGGGCCTGACGGCGCAGCACGGCCTTGATCCGGGCTACCAGCTCCAGCGGGTTGAAGGGTTTGGCCAGGTAATCGTCGGCGCCCTGGTCGAGACCCTGGATGCGGCTGCCTTCGTCGCCCTTGGCGGTCAGCATGATGATGGGGATGCGGTTGCCGCTCTCGCGCAGTCGGCCACAGGCGGACAGGCCGTCTTCGCCGGGCATCATCAGGTCCAGCACGACCAGGTTGAAGACCTCGCGGGCCAGCAGGCGGTCCATCTGTTCGGCACTTTCGACCGTGCGTACGCGATAACCCTGTTCGGCCAGAAAACGCTCCAAGAGGCGGCGCAGCCGGGCGTCGTCGTCGACGACCAGGATCTTTTCACCTTCCGGGGCAACGGGGGTGCTCATAATATCTCCTTGTGATCTAGCACTGGATTATGCCGTAGGCCATCCGACCGCGGCATTGGGCCATTGTTAGCAGATTTTGCCCGCGCTGGGGTGGCGGTGCCGGCATGGGAGGCAGGGCTCCGGCGGGCTCGGGTATACTGCGGCCCGCTTTTTCTCGTGCAAGCCAGGTAGCCCGATGGATATCAATAGCCGCATCGCCGAAGAGCTCGGCGCCCGCCCGCAACAGGTCGCCGCCGCCGTGGCCCTGCTCGACGAAGGGTCGACCGTGCCCTTCATCGCCCGTTATCGCAAGGAAGTCACCGGCAGCCTGGACGACACCCAGCTGCGTCATCTCGAAGAGCGGCTGCGCTATCTGCGCGAGCTGGAAGAGCGCCGCGGAGCGGTGCTGGCCTCCATCGAGGAGCAGGGCAAGCTGACCCCTGAACTGGCCCGCGAGATCAATCTGGCCGACACCAAGACGCGCCTGGAAGACCTCTACCTGCCCTACAAGCAGAAGCGCCGCACCAAGGGCCAGATCGCCCTGGAAGCCGGCCTCGGCCCGCTGGCCGACGCCCTGCTGCAGGATCCGACCCTGACCCCGGAGACCGAGGCGGCCGCCTATGTCGATGCGGACAAGGGCGTGGCGGACACCAAGGCTGCCCTGGAAGGCGCCAAGTACATCCTCATGGAACGCTTCGCCGAGGACGCCAACCTGCTGGCGCGACTGCGCGGCGTCCTGCAGCAGGACGCCATCCTCAGCGCGCGCCTGGCGCCCGGCAAGGAGACCGAAGGCGCCAAGTTCAGCGACTACTTCGAGCATGACGAGTCCTTCAAGGCGGTGCCGTCGCATCGCGCTCTGGCGATCTTCCGCGGCCGCAACGAGGGCATCCTCAGCGCTGCGCTCAAGCTTGGCGAAGAAGGCCCGGGCATCGCCCATCCCTGCGAAGGCCTGATCGCCGGGCACTTCGGCCTGAAGAACCAGGGTCGCGCCGCGGACAAATGGCTGGCCGAGGTGGTGCGCTGGACCTGGAAGGTCAAGCTCTATACCTCCCTGGAAACCGACCTGCTCGGCGAGTTGCGCGAAAAGGCCGAGGAAGAGGCCATCGCGGTCTTCGCCCGCAACCTGCACGACCTGCTGCTCGCCGCGCCGGCCGGACCGCGCACCACCCTGGCGCTGGACCCGGGTCTGCGCACCGGCTGCAAGGTCGCCGTGGTGGATGCCACCGGCAAGCTGCTGGCCACCGACACGGTCTATCCCCATGCGCCGCGCAATCAGTGGGACCAGACCCTGGCCACCCTCGGCGTGCTCTGCACCAAGCATGGCGTGGACCTGATCGCCATCGGCAACGGCACCGCCAGCCGCGAGAGCGACAAGCTGGCCGGCGAGCTGATCAGCAAGTACCCGGGCCTGGGCCTGACCAAGGTGATGGTCAGCGAAGCCGGCGCCTCGGTGTACTCGGCATCGGAACTCGCCGCCCGGGAATTCCCCGACCTGGACGTCTCCCTGCGTGGCGCCGTGTCCATCGCCCGCCGCCTGCAGGATCCGCTGGCCGAGCTGGTGAAGATCGAGCCCAAGTCCATCGGCGTCGGCCAGTACCAGCACGACGTCTCCCAGCTCAAGCTGGCGCGCAGCCTGGACGCCGTGGTGGAGGACTGCGTGAACGCCGTGGGTGTGGACGTGAATACCGCCTCCGCCGCCCTGCTGGCGCGGATCTCCGGTCTCAACGCGACCCTGGCGCAGAACATCGTGCAGTTCCGCGACGCCAATGGCGCCTTCGCCACCCGCGAGGCGCTGAAGAAGGTGCCGCGCCTGGGCGAGAAGACCTTCGAGCAGGCCGCCGGCTTCCTGCGCGTCATGAGCGGCGCCAATCCGCTGGATGCCTCGGCGGTGCACCCGGAGACCTATCCGCTGGTGCAGCGCATCGCGGCCGACACCGGCCGTGACATCCGCTCGCTGATCGGCGACTCGGCCTTTCTCAAGCGCCTGGATCCGAAGAAATTCACCGACGAGAGCTTCGGCCTGCCGACCGTGACCGACATCCTCCAGGAACTGGACAAGCCCGGTCGCGACCCCCGCCCGGAATTCAAGACCGCGGTGTTCCAGGACGGCGTGGAGAAACTCTCCGACCTCAAGCCCGGCATGGTGCTGGAGGGCGTCATCACCAACGTCACCAACTTTGGCGCCTTCGTCGACATCGGCGTGCACCAGGACGGCCTGGTGCACATCAGTGCGCTGTCGGAGAAATTCGTCAAGGACCCCTATGAGGTGGTCAAGGCGGGCGACATCGTCAAGGTCAAGGTGATGGAGGTGGACGTGCCGCGCAATCGCGTGGGCCTGTCCATGCGCATGGGCGACACCCCCGGCGAGAAGGTCGACGGCAAGCCCGGCGGTCAGGCCCGCGGCAACGGTGGCAAGCCCCGCGCCGACAGGGGCGCACCGCGTCAGAATCAACCGGCTCCGGCCAACCAGGCCATGGCGTCGCTGTTCGCCAATGCCAAGCAACTGAGGAAATAGCTATGAGCGGATCTCTCGCAGGCAAGGACAGCGCCTTCAGCACCCTGCTGGGCATGACCATCCACAAGGCCGAGGGTGGCGAGTCCGAGGTGCGCATGAGCGTGCAGGACAGGCTCATCAACCTGCACGGCAAGCTCCATGGCGGTGCCATCTTCTCGCTGATCGACACGGCCCTGGGCCAGGCCAGCCACAGTCTGTTCGATGGCCAGGCCGGCAGCGTGACCCTGGAGTGCAAGGTCAACTACGTGCGTGGCGTCAGCGACGGCGAACTGGTCTGCCGCGCCCGGGTGATCCACCCGGGCCGCAAGACCCATGTGCTGGAAGCCCAGGTGCATCAGGGCGACAAGCTGATCGCCCTGGCGCAGGCGACCTTCGCCTGTTTGTGACCGGCCAGAGCGGGCGGCAGCGAAGCGGCGCATATCGCCCTTTGCCGCTGCCTGAGCTACGCTGGGAGACAACTGAGCGGGTTGCGGTCTGAGGCTTGAACCCGGACCGCAGCAGTGACTGCTGCCCCCGCGTCGGCCCTGGCCGGCAACCCTCATTTCAGTCGGTTTCTTCTACCCTGCCCGGGGCGAGTACCGCCAAAGGAAGTCAACTTGAGCGATATCCTGTCCCGCCGCCTGGCCCTGCTCGGCGCTGATCCCTCCCTCCTGACCGAATGCCTGCACGGCATCGAGCGCGAGACCCTGCGGGTGGACGCCCGTGGCGAGCTGTCGCGGCGTCCCCATCCCCGGGCGCTGGGCTCGGCCCTGACCCACCCGCAGATCACCACGGACTATTCCGAGGCGCTGCTGGAATTCATCACCCCCACCGGCACCCGCACGCCCGAGGTGCTGGACGCCCTGGACCGGGTGCACCGCGCCGCGGTCGCCGAACTCGATGGCGAGCGCCTCTGGAGCGGTTCCATGCCCTGCGCGCTGCCGGCCGAGGACGAGATCCCCATCGCCGACTATGGCAGCTCCAACATCGGCCGGCTCAAGCACGTCTATCGCCGCGGCCTGGCCCTGCGCTACAGCCGTACCATGCAGTGCATCGCCGGCATCCACTACAACTTCTCGCTGCCGGAAGCGGCCTGGGAACTCCTGCGCCAGCAGGAGGGCGACGCCCGCGATGCCCGCGACTACCAGTCGGCCCGCTACATCGCCCTGATCCGCAACTTCCGTCGCTACAGCTGGCTGCTGATGTACCTGCTCGGTGCCTCGCCAGCGCTGGACGCGGGCTTCCTGCGTGGCCGGCCACATCTGTTGCAGACCCTCGACGAGCGGACCCTGTACCTGCCCCATGCCACCAGCCTGCGCATGAGCGACCTGGGCTACCAGAGCAATGCCCAGGCCAGCCTGACGCCGGACTACAACGACCTGACCACCTACACCGAGAGCCTGAGACGCGCGGTGGGCACGCCCTACCCGCCCTACGCGGAGATAGGTACCCACCAGAACGGCGAGTGGGTGCAGCTCAACACCAACATCCTGCAGATCGAGAACGAGTACTACGCCACCATCCGCCCGAAGCGTGTCACCCGCAGCGGCGAGCGGCCGGTGCAGGCGCTGATGGCCCGTGGCGTGCAGTACATCGAGGTGCGCTGTCTGGACATCGATCCCTTCCTGCCGCTGGGCATCGATACCACCGCCGCGCTGTTCCTCGACGCCTTCCTGCTCTATTGCGCCCTGGAAGGCAGCCCGCCACTCAACGGCGAGTGCCGCGAATGCACCGACAACTTCGCCAGCGTGGTGCGTGAAGGCCGCAAGCCCGGTCTGCGCCTGCAACGCCATGGCGCCTCGGTGACCATGATCGACTGGGCGGCGGAGATGCTCGACCAGATCGAACGCTGCGCCGAGACCCTGGACGCCAGCCTGGGCGGCGATGCCCATCGACGGGCGGTGGCGGTACAGCGGCAGAAGGTCGCCGACGTCCGCCTCACGCCTTCGGCGCGGGTGCTGCAGGAGTTGCGCGAGCGCGGCGAGAGCTTCGCCGACTTCGGCCTGCGCCAGAGCGAGGCCCATGCGGCCTATTTCGCCAGCCATCCGCTGAACGAAGGCGAGCGCGAGGGCTATGCCCAGATGGCGCGCCAGTCGCTGGAGGAACAGGCGGAGATCGAGGCGGCGCCCCAGGGGGATTTCGACACCTTCGTGGCGGCCTATCAGGCGAGCATCTTGGCGACGATCGGGGTGTAGGCAGGTAGGTTGTGTTGAGCGAGAGCGAAGCCCAACATTGCAGTGCCAAGTGCCGAAGAGCTTATTGGTGCCCTAGCTGATTATCGTGCTTTGCTGATGGCTCTTGTTTCGCCCCCTCGGGCGACTCACTTTTTTCAGTCGCGAAAAAAGTAAGCAAAAACGCTTGCCCCGGCCATCCGGCCCTACGCTGCGCTCCGGGTCCGCTCACGCCAGCGCCGTTCCGGGGTCGGCCTACACGGGCCGTCCAT
>NZ_WHOV01000129.1:0-27657 GCF_009765395.1 Pseudomonas sp. BAV 4579
CGCGCAGGAACCGGAGTGTACGAGCGGTACATGAGGATTCCGAGCACTGCACGCGCCCGTCTGGCGGACGCGCAGTAGTTTTAGCAGCCGCGGTTAGTTCAGGCCCAGCTTGCCGCGCAGGGTCGAGAGATCCTCGGCCAGGGTGTTGACCGGACCGACCAGGGCCTTGCGATCACGCTCGCTGACCTTGTCGTAGGTCTCGAAGCCGCCGTCCTTGGTCTTGTACTTGGCCAGGATCTTGTCGACCGTGGCGAAGTTCTTGTCGACCTTGGCAACGAAGGCCTGGTCCTGCTTCGCGATCTGCGGGCGGAACAGGTCGACGATCTTCTTGGCGCCATCGACGTTGGCCTGGAAGTCATAGAGGTCGGTGTGGCTATAGCGTTCTTCCTCGCCCGACACCTTGGTTGCCGCCACTTCCTCCATCAGCGCCGCGGCACCACCCACCACCTTTTCCGGCGGGAAGGTCAGGCCGTCGACGCGGGCCTGCAGGTCCTTGACGTCTGCCAGCAGCTTGTCGGCGAGGGGGCCCTGGCCTTCGGTGGTGTTCTGGGTGAAGAGGGCGTACTCCAGGCGATGGAAGCCGGTGAAGTCCTCGGATTTGACCCCCTGTTCGTGATCGTCTTCGCGGGAGTCGATGGCGGCGTCCAGGTCGCTGAAGAGTTCGGCGATAGGCTCGACCTGCTCGTAGGAGACCCGCGTCGGGGCATAGAGCTTGCGCGCGGTGGCCAGGTCGCCGCGCTTGACCGCCGCGGTGAAGGCCTGGGTCTGCTCGGTGAGCTTGGCCAGGTTGTCGGTGACATAGATCTTGTAGTCGGAGATGGGACCGACCAGATCCAGCGGCGAGTTGGCAGCGAAGGCCGGCGTGGCGAAGGCCAGACCGAGGGCAACGGCGAGGAACGAGCGTTTCATTCGACTTCTCCTGTCGAGGTGTTAAAGCGATGCGGCGGCCAGCAGGCTGCGGCCGAGATAGTCCTTGGCATCGGTGATCCCCGGCAGGACGAAGAAGTAACCGCCGCCGATGGGCTTGATGTATTCCTCCAGGGGCTCGCCATCCAGGCGTTTCTGCACGGCGATGAAGCCCTGCTCCAGATCGGCCTGGTAGGCGATGAACAGCAGGCCCATGTCGAGCTGGCCGTTTTTGCGCACGCCATTGGAGTAGTTGAAGGGGCGGCGCAGGATCAGGTTGCGCTGGCTCTCCGGGGTGCGGGGATTGGCCAGGCGGATATGGGCGTCCAGCGGCGTGACCTGGCCCTTGGGATCGCTGGCGTAATCCGGCACGTCGGTCTCGTGACCGCCGGCCATGGGCGCGCCACTGGCCTTGCGCCGCCCGAAGATGGCTTCCTGCTCCTGCAGCGGGGTGCGATCCCAGCGCTCGACGAAATTGCGGATGATGCGCACCGCCTGGTAGCTGCCCTGGGCGGCCCAGGCGGGCTCGCCGCTGCCGGGCTGGACCCAGACGATCCGGTCCATCGCCTGGGCGTCGGTGGAATCGGGGTTGGCCGAGCCGTCGCGAAAGCCGAGGAAGTTGCGCGCGCTTTCCGCCGGTTGCCCAGGTGGCGGATCCTGGACGGGCACGCTGCCTTCCTGCTTCCAGCGAATCGCCAGCAGGTCGGGCAGGTTCTTCAGGATGTCGCGCAGGGCGTGGATGTCGGTGTCCGGGGTATTGGCGCAGAACTGCAGGCAGAGATCGCCGTGGCAGCAGTCCGCTTCCAGGGCGTCGTTGGGGAAGCCGCTCATGCGCTGCAGCTGGCGCGGCTTTACCGCGCTCAGGCCGAAACGGTCATCGAACAGCGACTCGCCCACCGAAACGGTGATGGTGAGGTTGTCCGGCGTCACCACCGGACCGAGGATGCCGGAATCCAACGGTGGCAATTTGGGGTCGACCTCCGGCACCGGACCGCCCTGCATGAGAAAGCGGATGCGCTCGTCGAGGGTCCGCAGCAGGCGTTCCAGGTCCTCGCGGTCGCTGGCCAGCACATCGAAGGCCACGATCATCCCGGCCGCCGGCCGTGGGGTGACGATGCCGCTCTGGTGCTGGCCAAGGAACGCCTGGCGCTGGTGGGTATTGGCGCTACCGGGGGCACGGGTCACCTCGGCGGTGCTGGCCGCCCGGGCGTGCATCGGGCAGAGCCCGGCACCGGCCAGGGCCACGCTGGCGGCGCCAAGGCCACCTAGCAGGCGGCGGCGGTCGATATTGGGCTGATCGGGAGCGGACTTCTTCATGGCGTGGTCTTGGTCGCGGCCAGGCCCAGCGCCGGGGCGACCTGGTCGAGGGAGTCGGCCAGGGCCTGGGCCGCGGCGGCAATGCGCTGGCGGTCGTCAGGGGAAAGGGATGAGTAGGGACGCTGGACATCGCCCAGGGCCGCGGCCAGGGCGTCGGCCTGGGTATCCAGCCGTTGCTGCAGCTCGGGATGCCCCTTGCCGAGCAGCGGGCGCAACAATTCGATCACCTTGCGCGTGCCGTCCAGATTGGCGGCGAAACCGGGCAGCACGAGCTGGCTGTAGCGTTCTTCCTCGCCCGAGATCCGGGTGCTGGCCAGGTTGTGCAGCAGGCGTGCGGCGTTGCCGCTGAGTTGCTCGGGCGGCAGCGACTGGCCGAGCAGGGCATCGCGCAGGGCGACGGCGTCCTGTTGCAGGCGGGTGGCGACCGGTTCCAGGTCCCGGGTGCTGTTGCCGGCGAAGAGGCCTTGTTCGAGGCGATGGAAGCCGCCGAAGGCCGGATCCTGTTCGCGCTTTTCGTAGTAGTCGGCGCGGGCATTGAGGCGATTGTCCAGTTCGGCGAAGCGCTGCGCGGTCGCCGCCAGGCGCTGGTAGGGCAGGCGGGCGGAGGCATAGGCGGCACGCGCCTGCTCCAGGTCGCCCGCGGCCAGGGCTTGCTGGAGGGTAGTGAGGCCCTGCAGCAACAGGCGGCTCTGCTGATTCAGGTAGACGCGGTATTCCGACAGCGGACCGACGAACTGGGTCAGGGTCGGACCGGCCTTGCTGGCGGCTTCCGAAGCGGCGGTGGGCAGCACCTTCAGGATTCCGCGGGGATTGCTCAGCAGACCGCAGGTGATGGCGTAGTCGCCAGGCGCCAGGGTGGCATTGATGACCTGGCTGAGACCGGGGGCGATGTTCTCGCGCTCCTCGATCACCAGGACGCCGTCGAGGATTTCCCACTCCACCGCCCGATCCGAGCGGTTGACGATACGAAAGCGCGCCGGCCCGGCAGGCACTTCCAGCGCGTTGGGCTCGCAGCGATTGGCCAGGATATCGACCTTGATCTCGCCGTCGGCCACGGTGGCGTGACGCTCGCCTGCTGAGCGAGAGGCGTAATAGAAGGCGGCGGCCGCGGCGATCAGCAGTGTTGCCGAGCCAATCACGGCCAGGCGCATGGCCGTGGAGCCCGGCTTCGGCGAATGGGGGTTGGCGTTGTTCAAGACGGGCGCTCCAGCGAGGCAGAGGTGGTTACCACAGGACGCTGGGGCGGCGCCGGGGTGCGGAAGAACAGCGGCAGGGTGACCGCCAGGAACAGCAGATAGGCGCCGAGAGTGCTCACGGTCGGGGTGTCCTGGTAGCCGAACATGCCGGCCAGCACCGTGCCGACCGGGCCGTCGGCGGGCAGCACGTGGCTCCAGTCGAACAGCACCTGCTGCAGCGAATTCCAAAGGCCGGCTTCATGCAGGGCCTTGACCGAGTTGGTGAACAGGCCGGCCGCGACGAAGAGGATGAACAGGCCGGTGAAGCGAAAGAACTTGCCCAGGTTCAGTCGCACGCCGCCGGTATAGAGGCCGTAACCCACCGCGATGGCGATGATCAGGCCCAGCAGGGCACCCAGGGGCGCACCGGGGCCGGCGCTCTGCTGGAAGATGGCGAGCAGGAAGAACACGGTTTCCAGGCCCTCGCGGGCCACTGCCAGAAAGACCATGCCGATCAGGGCATAGACCTGGTTGCGCGAGGCGGACAGAGCGTTTTCCAGGGAGTCATGGAGTTCGGTCTTGATCGAGCGCGCCGCCTTGCGCATCCAGAACACCATGGAGGTGAGGATGGCGGTGGCGGCCAGGCCGACTACCGCTTCGAACAGTTCCTGCTGACGCTGCGGGAATTCGGCGCTGGCCAGCTGCAGTCCGGCACCGACGAACAGAGACAGGGCGGCGGCCAGCATCACCCCGATCCAGACCGCGGGCATCCAGTGGCCACGACCGGTGCGTTGCAGATAGCTGGCGATGATGCCAACGATGAGCGCCGCTTCGATACCTTCGCGGAGCATGATCAGAAAGGGAACGAGCATGAAAGCCATCACCGACGGAAGCTAAGGGCGCAGAAGCGCCCGGAGGTCGGTGATTTGTATCACAATGATTCGGATTGTTAAATGCGGATGATTCTCGTGCCTTGCGGATCCGCCGACTGGTTGGCAGCGGATCAGGGGCGGGCGCCCGTCAGGCCTGGAAGACCACGGCGGTATCCGGAGCCTTGCCGGTGGCGAAGCGACGGATCTCCCGCCAGTTGCGCAGATCGACCACCGCCAGCTGATTATCTTCCAGCGCCGCAAACAGCCACTCGCCGCGGGGATCGAGGTTGAGGCCGGGCACCGCGCTGTCCATGGGCAGATAGGCCACCTCGGCGAGGGTATCGGGCCGCAGCAGCGAAAGACTCTTGTCCGCCAGGTTGGACACCAGCAGGCGGCCATCGGGCAGGGCGGCTACCCGTACCGCTTCGCCCCGCAGCTTGATCTGGCGGATCGGCGCCAGGTCGCGGGCATCCAGCGCATGGAGGATGCCGGCGAAACGGTCGAGTACATAGAAGGTACGCTCGTCCGGACTCAGGCAGCAGCCCTCCGGCGCCTGGCCGAGGTATTTCTTGACCGGCAGCACGGCGGGATTGTGGGCGTCCACTAGGATCACCAGGCCGCTCAGGGTATCCGCGACATAGGCACGGCGTCCGTCACGGGTCAGTACGAAGTAGTGGCTGCGGGTCCCGCCGACCGGGACGATCTGGCTGGGCGATTCGGCGGTGGCGGGGCGATCGAAGCGGATGAGCAGCGAGTCGGTTTCGCTGAGCACATAGAGGCGACCCTGGTCGTCCAGGCGCATGCCGTGCAGGCGGTGATAGGGCGACAGATCGATGGATCGCACCAGGCGGCGCTCGGCGAGATCGATCACGCTGACCTGGTGGCCGCCCTCGCCAGGCGCCTGCCAGCTCTTGACGCCATACTGGCCGACATAGGCATAGCGACCCTGGCGGTCGGCGACGATCTCATGGGGTTGCTCGGGCAATTCCAGGCTGCCGACGCGCTTGCCATCGGCCAGGCGATAGAAGCCGATGCCGGGGGCTTCCTTTTCGACCAGGGCGAGGTATTCAGCGCCCGCTGCGAAGGCGCGGAGCGGATAGCCGCCCAGCAGGGGCAGGGCGGCACTGGCAGCCAGCAGGCCGAGGGTCTGACGGCGATTCAGGTGGGGCATAGGAGGTCTCCCAAGGGGCAAGCCTCCCTGCCAGGGTCAAGCGAATCCGTGCTACTCGAATAGACCCTTGAACCAGGTCCAAACTCCGAAGGAGTAGTCGGGAAAGATGTCGATGCCCAGCGCGGACTTGAGCAGGTAGAGCAGCAGCAGACCCACCAGGCCGCAGGCCAGCAGGATCACCGCCAGCACCGTGGCCTTGCCGAGCAGGGACAAGTCCTGCTCCAGGCGCGAGAGTTGACGGTAGTTGCGACCGGCGAGGAAGACGAAGTAGTAACGGCGGTGCCAGAACTTGACGGTGCCGCGCAGATCTACGCTGTGCTTACCCCAGCTGCGGGTGCCGAACGCCAGTTTGAGGGCTTCCAGCTGCTCGTCGGTAAAGGATTCACGCAGCGCTTCGGGCAGGCGTTCCTTTAGACCGGCGATGAAGGGGTCATGGCGTTTGATGCGATCCTGCATGGAAAAGCTTCCCTCTGAATGGTGCGAGTGCACTCTGAGGGGGCGCCCGGCCTGGCGTTCAGCCGCACCTGATGGGCGGGGCCACGCGCAGGATGATCGGTCAGGCGCTGACGCGGACGGGGCGCAGCACCTCGGCCCGGGCGCGCAACTGGCCACAACCGCCATCGACATCCTGGCCCGCGGAATTGCGCACCTTGGTTAGCAGGCCGCGGCTGTGCAGGTAGCGGACGATCTGCACGATGCGCTCGCCGTCGGGGCGCTGGTAGTCGTCGACTTCCAGGCTGTTGTAGGGGATGAGGTTGAGCACGCCGTACTTGCCCTTCATCAGCCGCAGCAATTCGTCCATCTCGTCCTGGCTGTCGTTGATGCCGGCGAGCAGCGTCCACTGGTACTGGATCGGATAGCCGATCAGCCGGGCATAGGCTTCACCCTGTTCGATCAGCTCGCCCGGTTCGTAGCGGGGCGCCTTGGGCAGCAGCCGGGCGCGACGCTCGGCATTGGTGCTGTGCAACGACAGCGCCAGCGCCGGTCTGACCGTCTGCCGGGGCAGTCGCTCGAACACCCGCGGATCGCCGACGGTGGAAAACACCAGGTTGCGATGGCCGATACCGCCCGCGGTGCCCAGCAGGTCGATGGCCTCCAGCACGTTGTCCAGGTTGTGCGCCGGCTCGCCCATGCCCATGAAGACCACCTTCTTGACCGCCCGGATGCGTCGCGCCAGGGCGACCTGGGCGACGATCTCGGCGCTGCCCACCTGGCGCAGCAGGCCGCTCTTGCCGGTCATGCAGAAGACGCAGCCCACCGCGCAGCCGACCTGGGACGACACGCAGAGCCCGTCGCGCGGCAGCAGCACGCTTTCCACCGCCTGGCCATCGCCCAGGGTCACCAGCATCCGCGCCGAACCGTCGGCTCCCGGATGCTCCGAGGTCACCCGGGCCAGGCCTTCCAGCCGCGCGGTCAGTGCCGGGATGGCCTGGCGTACCTCCAGCGGCAGGAAGTTTTCCGCCTGCTGGCGCCGGGTGCCGGTATCCAGGGGCAGCCCCTGGCACCAGGCGCGGAGGATCCGGGCACTGTGCTTGGGCTTGGCGCCGGCTTCGGCGAGCAACTGGACGACATCGGAAATACGCATGGGAAAAGGGCAGGTCGAGGGCGGGCGGCGATAATAGGACAGGGCAGGGATGCTATCCTAGTCCTTTGCAAGACGAGGACCCGTCATGAAGTTCATCCACCAGCGCGAGCATCTCAACGAGGGCGACCTGGTCGTCATCCAGAGTTCGGGGGTGTGCAACATCCGCCTGATGAACGATGCCAATTTCCGCAGCTTCAAGAACGGCGGCCGCCACTCCTATCACGGCGGCGCCTTCGACACCTTTCCAGCGCGCATCACCGTCCCGAGCACCGGCTTCTGGAATATCACCCTGGACACTGTCACCAAGCGGCCGATCAGCGTGACCCGCAAGCCCGAGATCAAGCACTCGATCAAGATCGTCCGCCGCTCGCCTTCCGAGTTGCGTTGAGACAGCGGTCACCCGTCCCTGGGTGATCCTGCAGGCTATTTCGGCTGCAACTCCAGCAGCCGTGCCTTGGCGCCGTCTTCCAGTACCCAGAGGCTGCCGTTGGGACCTTCCTCGACGTCGCGGATGCGCGTGCCCATGGCATAGCGCTCGACTTCGCGTGCCTCTTCGCCCTTGAGTTCGATCCGCACCAGCGCCTTGGAAGACAGGCCGCCGATGAAGGCATTGCCCTTCCAGGCCGGGAAGCGGCTGCCCTCGTAGATCATCAATCCGGCCGGGGAAATCACCGGCGTCCAGGTTATCTTCGGCGGGGTGAATTCCGGGCGAGTGGAATGATCCGGGATCGGCTTGCCGCCGTAGTGGTCGCCGTTGGAGACCTCGGGATAGCCGTAATTGCCGCCACGCTGGATCAGATTCAGCTCGTCACCGCCCTGGGGACCCATTTCCTGTTCCCAGAGACGGCCCTGGGTGTCGAAGGCGATGCCCAGCGGGTTGCGGTGACCCAGCGACCAGACCTGCGCCGCCACGCCGCCCTGCTGGGCGAAGGGGTTGTCCGCGGGGACACTGCCATCATCGTTGAGGCGGATGAGCTTGCCCAGGTTGCCGGTCATGTCCTGGGCCGGGGTGAATTTCTGCCGCTCCCCCGAGGTGATCCACAGCTTGCCGTCCGGGCCGAATCTCATACGATGGCCATAGTGACCGTTGCCAGTGACTTTGGGGGTCTGCCGCCAGATCACCTTGAGGTCACTGAGCGACCCGCTGCCATCTTCTTTCAAGGTCAGCTTGGCCCGCGCGACCGCCGCGCCTTGGGTGCCGTCTTCGCCGGCTTCGGCATAGCTCAGGTAGATCAGCCGGTTACTGGCGTATTGGGGATGCAGGATGACGTCGCCCAGCCCGCCCTGGCCGGCGGCGACCACCTTGGGCACACCGCTGATGTCCTGCGCCTTGCCGGTCTGCACGTTCAGATGCTTGAGGACGCCGCCTGTCTCGGTGACCAGCGCCGTGCCGTCCGGCAGGAAGGCGATGGCCCAGGGCGCGTCCAGGGTGGCCCGTGGGGTGGCGGTGAAGGGCCACTGAGCTTCACTCAGGGCCTGGGGCGCGGCATTGGCGTTCAGGGTGGCGAGACCGAGCAGGAGACTGCCGGCGGCTAGGGTAAGGCCTTTCATGGGCACGCGGTCCTCGTCGATGAGAGTCCCTACACCCTAGTAGGGACGTCCGCGAAAAGGGCCGCGTTTTTGTTACCTGAGGCGTCTAGCGAAGAAGTTTTAAGGCATCAGATCGGACTCGAATGGCCTACTTCGCAGATCCAAATCCGTTAATGGCTGCCCTGGCTCGCGCTTCGGATATCGCCATTAGTAACGGGTCCGAATCCTCTATGTGAGTATAGAGATACCAATGGGTCGGAGGTAAGACCAGGATCCGATACACCTCGAAAGGCTTTTTGCTCTTCAACTTGGACCCAAGGGTTGTTCGGTCCATAAGAATTTGGGCTTTATCAATGGCGTGCGATGCGAGTGTCGCTTCATATGCCAGATTGATGATGTTTCGATTGCTGCGCTGTCCGCGACAATGTTCGCGATAGATGACATAGCCAACGGCCATGGAAAAAACTGTAGCGAGTATGAAATACCCAATGTCAGACATGGCGAGATCTCTGTCTCGGGATAACCAGATATGGCTATGGGATCAACCAAGGCCTTGAAGAAGACCTCGGTTGATCGGACGGTCTGCGTCAGTTGTCATACCCCAGATTCGGCGCCAGCCACCGCTCCGTCACCGCCAGCTCCTGACCCTTGCGCTCGGTGTAGCTGCCCACCTGATCCCGGTCGATCTTGCCCACGGCGAAATACTGGGCCTCGGGATGGGCGAAGTACCAGCCGCTGACGGCGGCGGCCGGGAACATAGCGTAGTGCTCGGTGAGGAAGACGCCACTGCGACCGGCCTCGTTGAAGCTGGCCTCGGGGTCCAGCAGCTTGAACAGGGTGGCCTTCTCGGTGTGATCGGGGCAGGCCGGATAGCCGGGGGCAGGGCGGATGCCCTTGTACTGCTCGCGGATCAGCGCCTCGTTGTCCAGGGTCTCGTCCGCGGCATAGCCCCAGTGCTCCTTGCGCACCTGCTCGTGCAGCCATTCGGCGCAGGCTTCGGCAAGACGGTCGGCCAGGGCCTTGACCATGATCGAGTTGTAGTCGTCGCCCTTGCGCTCGTAGTCCTTGGCCAGTTCCTCGGCGCCGATGCCGGCGGTGACGATGAAGCCACCCATGTAGTCGGTCACGCCCGTCTCCTTTGGCGCGACGAAGTCGGCCAGGGACAGGTTGGGCTTGCCCTCGGGCTTGATGGTCTGCTGGCGCAGGTGGTGCAGGGTGGCCAGCGGCTGGCCGTCCTCGCCATAGACTTCCAGGTCGTCGTCACGGACCTGATTGGCCGGCCAGAAGCCGAACACGGCGCGGGCCTTGATCAGCTTCTCGTCGATCAGCTTGCTGAGCATGGCCTGGGCATCGTCGAACAGCGCGGTCGCCGCTTCACCCACCACCTCGTCGCTGAGGATGCGCGGGTACTTGCCGGCCAGGTCCCAGGAGATGAAGAAGGGGGTCCAGTCGATGTAGTCGGCCAGCACCGCCAGGTCGATGTCTTCCAGCACCCGGGCACCGGTAAAGGTCGGTTTGGGTGCCTTGTAGCCGAGCCAGTTGAAGGCCGGCTTGTTGGCCACGGCCTTGGCGTAGGACAGGCGTTCGGTGCGGGCGCTGCGGCTGGCGGTGCGCTCGCGGACCTCGACGTAGTCGGCACGAGTGCGCTCGACGAAGCCGGCCTTGAGTTCCTTCGACAGCAGCTGGGTAGCCACGCCCACCGCACGGGAAGCGTCGGTGACATAGACCACGGCATCGTTCTTGTACTGCGGCTCGATCTTGACCGCGGTATGGGCCTTGGAGGTGGTGGCGCCGCCGATCATCAGCGGCAGGCTGAAGCCCTGGCGCTGCATTTCCTTGGCGACGTGAACCATCTCGTCCAGGGAAGGGGTGATCAGGCCGGACAGGCCGATGATGTCGCACTTCTCGGCGATGGCGGTCTGCAGGATCCTTTCCGCCGGGACCATGACGCCCAGGTCGACGATGTCGTAGCCGTTGCAACCCAGCACCACGCCGACGATGTTCTTGCCGATGTCATGGACGTCGCCCTTGACCGTGGCCATGAGGATCTTGCCCTTGGCCTCGGGCTTGTCGCCTTTCTCCGCCTCGATGAAGGGGATCAGGTGCGCCACCGCCTGCTTCATCACTCGGGCGGACTTGACCACCTGGGGCAGGAACATCTTGCCCGAGCCGAACAGGTCGCCGACCACGTTCATGCCGCTCATCAGCGGGCCTTCGATGACCTCGATGGGGCGCGCGCACTGCTGGCGGCACTCCTCGGTGTCCTCGACGATATAGGTGGTAATGCCCTTGACCAGCGCATGTTCCAGTCGCTTGCCTACCGGCAGGCCGCGCCATTCCTCGGTCTCGGCTTCCTTGACCGCGCCGCCGCCCCTGTAGTCGTCGGCGATGGCCAGCAGGGCGTCGGTGCCGGCCGGGGTGCGGTTGAGCACCACGTCCTCGACCCGCTCGCGCAGCGTGGCCGGGATCTCGTCGTAGATCTCCAGCTGGCCGGCGTTGACGATGCCCATGGTCAGGCCGTTCTGGATGGCGTGGTAAAGGAAGACCGAGTGGATGGCCTCGCGCACCGGGTTGTTGCCGCGGAAGGAAAAGGAGACGTTGGACACGCCGCCCGAGGTCAGGGCGTAGGGCAGGTTGTCGCGGATATAGGCGCAGGCGTTGATGAAGTCGACCGCGTAGTTGTTGTGCTCCTCGATCCCGGTCGCCACGGCGAAGATGTTGGGATCGAAGATGATGTCTTCCGGGGGGAAGCCGACCTGGTTGACGAGGATGTCGTAGGAGCGCGCGCAGATCTCGTTCTTGCGCGCCTCGGTGTCGGCCTGGCCGTCTTCGTCGAAGGCCATGACCACCACCGCCGCGCCGTATCTCTTGCACAGCCGGGCGTGATGGATGAAGGACTCGACGCCTTCCTTCATCGAGATGGAATTGACGATGCCCTTGCCCTGGATGCACTTGAGACCGGCCTCGATCACCTCCCACTTGGAGGAGTCGATCATGATCGGCACGCGGGAGATGTCCGGCTCGGAGGCGATCAGATTGAGAAAGGTGACCATGGCCGCCTTCGAATCCAGCATGCCCTCGTCCATGTTGATGTCGATGACCTGGGCGCCGGCTTCCACCTGCTGCTGGGCCACTTCCAGGGCCTCGGCGTAATTCTCTTCGCGGATCAGGCGGGCGAACTTGGCCGAGCCGGTGATGTTGGTGCGCTCGCCGACGTTGACGAACAGCGACTCGCGGCTGATGGTGAAGGGTTCCAGGCCGGAGAGGCGGCAGGCCTTGGGAATCTCCGGCAGCTGCCGCGGCGCATGGCGGGCGACGGCTTCGGCGATGGCCTGGATATGCGCCGGGGTGGTACCGCAGCAGCCGCCAACGATGTTGAGCAGGCCGCTGGCGGCGAATTCCTCGACCACCGCCGCCATCTGCTCGGGGCTTTCGTCGTATTCGCCGAAGGCATTGGGCAGGCCGGCATTGGGGTGGGCGGAGACGAAGGTGTCGGCCTTGGTTGCCAGCTCCTCGACGTAGGGCCGCAGTTCCTTGGCCCCCAGGGCGCAGTTGAGGCCCACGGAAATCGGCTGGGCATGCCGTACCGAGTTCCAGAAGGCTTCGGTGGTCTGGCCCGACAGGGTGCGGCCGGAGGCGTCGGTGATGGTGCCGGAGATCATGATCGGCAGCTCGATGCCGACCTCCTCGAACACGCCCTGGACGGCGAAGATCGCGGCCTTGGCGTTGAGGGTGTCGAAGATGGTCTCGATCAGGATGAGGTCGGCGCCGCCTTCGATCAGGCCGCGGGTGGCCTCGGTGTAGTTCTCCACCAGCACATCGAAGGTGACGTTGCGATAGCCGGGATTGTTGACGTCCGGGGAGATGGAGCAGGTCCGACTGGTCGGGCCGAGGACCCCGGCGACGAAGCGTGGCCGATCCGGGGTCTCCAGGGACTTGGCATCGGCCACCTCGCGGGCGACCCGGGCGCCGGCCAGGTTCAGTTCGTAGGTGATCTCTTCCATGCCGTAGTCGGCCTGGGAGACGCGGGTGGCGTTGAAGGTGTTTGTCTCGAGGATATCGGCGCCGGCATCCAGGTAGGCCTTTTCGATCTCGGCGATGATCCGCGGCTGGGTCAGCAGCAAGAGGTCGTTGTTGCCCTTGACGTCACTTGGCCAGTCGGCAAAGCGCTCGCCGCGGTAGTCCGCTTCCTCCAGCCGATAGCTCTGGATCATGGTGCCCATGCCGCCGTCGAGGATGAGGATGCGCTGCGCGAGGGCGTGGCGGAGGGCGGCGAGGCGAGAGCTGCGATCGGTCATGGGCATTCCACACAGATGAAGAGGCAAAGGACAAAGGCCGGCAGCATAGCAAACGCCAAGGGTGCTCCCGGCATTGGCCGGTCGCTAGAATGAGCAATGCTCATACTGGGTCGGCGGCGCTTTCATTCTGGGCGCCGCCGCGATCCAGCGTGGTCACCGTGCAAACCGTTGAAGCGCTGCTTTACTGTCTGATGACCGACGTTTACTGTGCGTCAAAACTGCGTCATGGAAGGTGGCCGTGATTCCTCTGGTGATATGCGACGACTCGAACATGGCGCGCAAGCAGCTGGTTCGCTCCCTGCCCGAAGGCTGGGCGGTATCCATCACCCAGGCCACCCATGGCGAGGAAGCCCTCACGGCGCTGCGCCAGGGTCTGGGCCAGGTGATGCTGCTGGACCTGACCATGCCGATCCTGGATGGCTATGGCACCCTGGCGGCCATCCGCAACGAAGGCCTGGCGGTCAAGGTGATCGTCGTCTCCGGCGACGTCCAGGAGCAGGCGGTGGCCCGGGTACGGGAACTGGGCGCCCTGGACTTCCTGCGCAAACCCGCCGATCCCGCCGAATTGGCCGCGGTGCTCGCACGCCACGGCCTCTACAGCCCCAATCCGGCGGTGCCGGCGGAGCCCGTCCCGCGCCCCGAGCTGGAGGTCAGTTTCCGCGATGCCTTCCGCGAGGTGGTCAACGTTTCCATGGGCCGTGCCGGGGCGCTGCTGGCCAAGGCGCTGGACGTCTTCGTCCAGCTGCCGATTCCCAACGTCAATATCCTGGAAGTCAGCGAGCTGCACATGACGCTGGTGGACGCCCAGCGTGAGGATCGCCTCAGTGCGGTCTGCCAGGGCTACATCGGCGAGGGCATCGCCGGCGAGGCGCTGCTGATCTTCCATGATTCCGAATTCGACGACATGGCCAAGCTGGTGCGCTGGCGCGAGGCGGGGGAGTCCGGCGACATCGAGATGCTGCTGGACCTGTCGAGCATCATCATCGGCGCCTGCCTGGCGGGCATCGCCGAACAGTTCGACATCCGCTTCTCCCAGGGCCACCCGACCATCCTCGGTCACCATGCGTCCATCGACGAACTCATCGTCGTCAACAAGACCCGCTGGAAGAAGACCTTGGCAGTCGAACTCAGCTACAGCCTGGAAGGCCATAACGTCCACTTCGATCTGCTGCTGCTGTTCACCGAGGATTCGGTGAAGCGCATCACCCGCAAGATCGGCTACCTGATGAGTTGAGCATGGCCGCACAGATCGATATCAACGAACTCCACTGGTTGCTGGACATCGTGCAGAACATCGATGTCGGCGTGGTGGTGCTGGATCTCGACTACCGTATCGAGGTCTGGAACAGCTTCATGGAAAACCATTCCGGGCGGATCCTCAGCGAGGTCAGCCAGCAGTCGCTGTTCGCCGTCTTCGCCGAGATCGACGAAGCCTGGTTTCGCGCCAAGGCCGAGAGCGTGGTGCTGCTGGGCACCCGGGCCTTTTCCATCTGGGAACAGCGCCCCTACCTGGTCCACTTCAAGAGCTACCAGCCGATCACCGGCGTGGAAGCCTTCATGTACCAGAACGTGACCCTGCTGCCGCTGCGGGATTCCACCGGGGCCATCGCCCATATCTGCGTGGTGATCTACGACGTCACCGATGTCGCCATCAACAAGCGACAGCTGGAGCTTTCCAACGACAAGCTGCAGGAGCTGTCGCGCACCGATCGCCTCACCGGGCTGGCCAATCGCGGTTACTGGGAAGAGCGGCTTACCGAGGAATTCGCCCGCCACCAGCGCTATGGCGGCCGCCTGGCGCTGATGATGCTCGACATCGACCATTTCAAGCGCATCAACGATACCCACGGCCACGCCGTCGGCGATCAGGCGATCAAGGCGCTGGCCGGGGTGATCAAGACCCATGTGCGCAATGCCGACATCGCCGGGCGCTACGGTGGCGAGGAATTCGGCGTGGTGCTGCTCGACACCGGCGTGGAAGGCGCGCGGCTGCTCGCCGAGCGCCTGCGCGAGGCAGTGGAGGCCATGCGTCTCGATGTGCTGGGAACACCCATCGCCTTCACCATCAGTATCGGCCTTACCGATCTGTCGGTGCCCCTGGGCAATCACGAGCAGATGATCCAGCAGGCGGACAAGGCGCTCTACGAGTCCAAGCACGCCGGGCGCAACCGGGTGACCAGTTTCGTGCAGCGGCTCGACTGAGACGATTATCCGACTGTTTCACTAGGGCTTTCGTCGCGGGGTGGGGTGGCGTAAACTTGGGACACCTGTTGAGGAGTGACCATGAGCGCCATCATCATTACCGACGCGGCTCAGGATTACCTGGCCGACCTGTTGGAAAAGCAGAACACCCCCGGGATTGGTATCCGCATCTTCATTACCCAGCCCGGCACCCAGTACGCCGAGACCTGCATCGCCTATTGCAAGCCCGGCGAAGAGAAGCCTGATGACCAGCCCGTAGGGTTGAAGAGCTTTACCGCCTACCTTGACGCCATCAGCCAGCCCTTCCTCGAAGATGCCCTGGTGGACTACGCCACCGACCGGATGGGTGGCCAGCTGACCATCAAGGCGCCCAATGCCAAGGTGCCCATGGTCAACGAGGACAGCCCGCTCAACGAGCGCGTCGACTACTACCTGCAGACCGAGATCAATCCGGGGCTCGCCAGCCACGGTGGCATGGTCAGCCTGGTGGACATCGTCGATGACAACGTGGCCGTGCTGCGTTTCGGCGGTGGTTGCCAGGGCTGTGGGCAGGTCGACCTGACCCTCAAGGATGGCGTCGAGCGCACCCTGCTGGAGCGGATCCCCGAGCTCACCGCCGTGCGCGACGTGACCGACCATACCAACCGCGAAAACGCCTACTACTAGAGATAGCGCGTTTTG
This sequence comes from Pseudomonas sp. BAV 4579, assembly GCF_009765395.1. Taxonomy (NCBI): domain Bacteria; kingdom Pseudomonadati; phylum Pseudomonadota; class Gammaproteobacteria; order Pseudomonadales; family Pseudomonadaceae; genus Pseudomonas; species Pseudomonas sp. BAV 4579. The sequence goes on from NZ_WHOV01000129.1 coordinate 15,738, forward strand.
CGGGTACGAAGGGCTATCGACTGGTTCGATAGCCCTTCGGCGTTTCAGTGGCGCGCGGCGTCAGCCGGCAGGGCCATCAGGCGCTGTTCCTGCGCCCAGTCGAAGACTTCGCCGCGGGATTCCGCCTCGTGACGACGCTCGTCCAGTCGCTGATAGAGCGCCAGCTCTTCGTCCGGCATGAAGTGCAGGCAATCGCCGCCAAAGAACCACAGCAGGTCGCGTGGTACCCGGTGGGCGATCTGCGGATAGCGGCTGAAGATCTGGCTGAGCAGGTCCTGGCCGAGATAGGCGTATTCTTCGGGCGCCTGCGGCAGGCCGGCGACCAGCTCGTCGAAGCGGTCGAGGAACAGCGCGTGATTTTCCGACGGCACCTGCTCGGCCGTGCCGACGTCGGCCAGGAGCGCACGCAACTGGGCGAGGAGGGCAACGTGGTGGTCGAGATAGGAAGTGGCCATGGATGTCTCCTGAAAAAGCGGCTGCGCAGTATAGGGGCACTGTCCGACGTTGTCTGGTTCGACTAGGATCGAACCTTTGCCCTCTGCCGGGGTTATAGGAAGTAGCACTTTTCTTTGCGAATCAGTTCTTGCCGGGAGGCACATGAGTCTAGCTCTCTCCATTCGCGGTCTGACCAAGACCTACAACAACGGCTTCACCGCCCTCAAGGGCATCGACCTCGATGTGGTCGAGGGTGATTTCTTCGCGCTGCTCGGTCCGAACGGAGCGGGCAAGTCGACCACCATCGGCATCCTCTCGACCCTGGTCAACAAGTCGGGCGGTGAAGTGTCGGTATTCGGCAACGACCTGGACAAGGATCCGGCAGGCCTCAAGCGCTGCCTCGGCGTGGTGCCCCAGGAATTCAATTTCAACCAGTTCGAGAAAGCCTTCGACATCGTGGTGACCCAGGCGGGCTACTACGGCATCCCGGCACGCATCGCCGGTGAACGCGCCGAGGAGTACCTGACCCAGCTCGGGCTGTGGGACAAGCGCGATACGCCGTCGCGCATGCTCTCCGGCGGCATGAAGCGCCGTCTGATGATCGCCCGCGCCCTGATCCACAAGCCGCGCCTGCTGATCCTCGACGAACCCACCGCCGGGGTCGATATCGAGCTGCGCCGTTCCATGTGGGGCTTCCTCACCGAGCTGAACAAGCAGGGGACCAGCATCATCCTCACCACCCACTACCTGGAAGAGGCCGAGCACCTCTGCCGCAACATCGCCATCATCGACCATGGCGAGCTGGTCGAGCACACCAGCATGCGCAAGCTGCTGCAGAAGCTCAACGTCGAGACCTTCATCGTCGATGTGGTCCAGCCGTTGACGGCAGCGCCGCAGCTGGACGGCTATCCGGCCAAGCTGTTGGGCGATCACTCCTTCGAGGTGCAGATCGACAAGGCCAGTGGGGTCAACGCCCTGTTCCGCCAGCTGGACGCCGCCGGCATCCAGGTGCAGAGCCTGAGAAACAAAGCCAATCGCCTGGAGGAGCTGTTCGTCTCCCTGGTGGAAAAGAATCTAGCCAAGGTCGCCCGATGAGTACCGAATTCCAAGCCAACATGGTGGCGCTGCGGACCATCGTCCATCGCGAAGTGCGCCGCTTCACCCGCATCTGGGCGCAGACGCTGCTGCCGCCGGCGATCACCATGGTCCTGTACTTCGTGATCTTCGGTAATCTGATCGGCAATCGCATCGGTGGCATGGGTGGCTTCACCTACATGCAGTACATCGTGCCGGGCCTGATCATGATGTCGGTGATCACCAACGCCTACAGCAACGTGGTCTCCAGCTTCTTCAGCAGCAAGTTCCAGCGCTCGGTGGAAGAACTGCTGGTCTCCCCGGTGTCGCCCCATGTCATCCTCATCGGCTATGCCATGGGCGGCATCCTGCGCGGCCTGGCCGTGGCCGCCATCGTCAGCGTGCTGTCGCTGTTCTTCACCCACATGCAGGTGCATCACCTGGGCATCATGTTGCTGGTGATCATCCTTACTGCAGCGATCTTCGCCCTGGGCGGCTTCATCAACGCCGTCTACGCGCGCAACTTCGACGACATCTCCATCGTGCCGACCTTCGTGCTGACGCCGCTGACCTACCTGGGCGGGGTCTTCTACTCCATCGACCTGCTGCCGGCCTTCTGGCAGAAGGTGTCCCTGATCAATCCGATCCTGCACATGGTCAACGCCTTCCGCTACGGCATCCTCGGGGTGTCCGACATCCGCATCGGGGTGGCGATCGCCTTCATGCTGTTCGCCGTGGTCGTGCTTTATCTGGTCAGCATCCGCCTGCTCGTGAGCGGGCGCGGCATGCGTCATTGAGTGTCGGAGCGTCATGCATAGCGTAGAACAATCGCCCCTGGGCAAAAGCACCGAGTACGTCAGCCAGTACGCGCCGACGCTGCTGTATCCGATCCCGCGCGCGCCCAAGTGGGCGGAGCTGGGCCTGGACGGGCAGGACCTGCCGTTTCGCGGGGTGGACGTCTGGACCTGTTACGAGCTGTCCTGGCTGCTGCCATCCGGCAAGCCGGTGGTGGCCATTGGCGAGTTCGCCATTCCGGCCGACTCGCCGAACATCATCGAGTCCAAGTCCTTCAAGCTGTACCTCAACTCCCTGAACCAGTCGATGTTCGCCAGCGTAGCCGAACTCGAAGCCGTGCTGGTCAAGGACTTGAGCGCCGCAGCCGGTGGTAGCGTCGGTGTCAGCCTGGTATCCCTGGATGACTGGACGGCACGGGGTGTGCAACGCCCCGCTGGCCAGTGCGTCGACGATCTGGATATCAGCCTGGATCGCTACGCCCACCCGCAGGTTGAATTGTTGCGCGCGAGTGAGGCACGGGAGAGTCAGAGGTTCTACAGCCACCTGCTCAAGTCGAACTGCCCGGTCACCGGCCAGCCGGACTGGGGCACGGTGGTGATCGACTACGAAGAGGGGTTGGCGCTGGACCCGGCCAGTCTGCTGCGCTACCTGGTCGCCTTCCGCCAACATGCGGATTTCCACGAGCAGTGCGTCGAGCGCATCTATCTGGATCTGTGGCGGCTGCTCAAGCCGGCGAAGCTGACCGTGTTCGCCCGCTATGTGCGGCGTGGCGGACTGGACATCAATCCCTACCGAAGCAGTGACGCCATCCAGCCCGCCGCGGAACGTTACGTCCGGCAGTGATCAGATGCCCATGCTGCTCAGGCTATTCATGATCGAGCGGAGCGTACCGGCCATGGTCGGGTGACTGACCTCGAAGCGCTCCACCGCCAGATTGACGCCTTCCACCAGGCTGCCATCCCGGGTATGGGTGGCGTCTTCGTTGGCCAGCTGGAATTCGATGTCCCGGATCAGCAGTTTCAGTTCTTCCCGGTCCTCGGGCGAGGCGGGCGGATCCTGGTCCAGCTGGTGGCGGAGGTTGTCGAGTTGTTCCTGCAGATGAGAGGTGGTCATGGGGCGTTTCTCCTGTGTTCGGATTCTTTGACCGCAACCTTGGGTCAAAGATCGAGTCACAGCGCGAGGCCCTAAGCCAAACGGGCAAAGCTATGACTATAATCGGCGCCTTTCAGGCGTCTGAGTGCAACGAGGAGAGAAGCGATGACGGTCGAGCGACGTGGTTCCAGGGTCTGGGGAGCGCTCCTTGCAACGGCCCTGACGTTTGCCGGTCAGGCGATGGCGGCCGAAGCCGAGAATCCCGATCCCTGGGAAGGCTTCAACCGCAAGATCTTCGTATTCAACGATACCCTGGATACCTATGCCCTCAAGCCGGTCGCCCAAGGCTATCAGCGCTTCACGCCCGGCTTCGTGCAGACCGGCGTGAGCAACTTCTTCAACAACCTGGGTGACGTGCGCAACCTGGCCAACGATCTGCTGCAGGGCAAGGTCGAGCACGCCGGGGTTGATACCGCGCGCCTGCTGATGAACACCACCCTGGGTGGCCTCGGCCTGGTCGACGTGGCCACCAAGGCCGGTCTGCAGCGCAACGACGAGGATTTCGGCCAGACCTTGGGCAAGTGGGGTGCCAACAGCGGTCCCTACCTGGTGCTGCCGTTCTTCGGTCCCAGCAGCGTGCGTGACGGGCTCGGCCGCATCCCGGACAGCTACACCAGCGCCTATCCCTACGTTGACGATGTCGCCGTGCGTAACAGCGCCTTCGCTCTCAGCACCGTCGACACCCGGGCCGGTCTGCTGCAGGCCGAGCGTCTGATCACCGGCGACAAGTACGTGTTCATTCGCAACGCCTACCTGCAGACCCGCGAATTCAAGGTCAAGGATGGCCAGGTGGTCGACGACTTCTAGTCGCCGTCCAATAAAAAAGGCAGCCTGTAGGCTGCCTTTTTTATTGGGGATCGGAGCGTCTAGCGCATTTCCAGCACGGACAGGCCGAGCAGCTGCTTGCCAGAGTCCGTCGCCTGGACGCGCAGGACTTCGGTATCGGCTTCCAGGCCGGGGAGTTCGGCATGGCTGGAGGGGATGAGCACGGTCACCTTGTCGCCGACCTGCAGGCTGGTGGCGGCCTCGATCTGGAAGCCGGTGCTGGACAGATCGACGCAACGCGCCTCGAAGGAGGCTTCGCCGACCTTCAATACGGCCTTGGAGTCGACATGCATGCGAATGAAGTCGCGCTTTTCACTGTAAGAACGGTCGATGGTACTCATGGCAATCCTACTGCTTGGGAGGATGGATGGCGGGTTGCTGGAGGTATAAACTCCATAACGGCACCCTGTAAAGAAATTCCATCCGGTTGGCAAGCTTGAACGCCCCGGTGGATGGGAGTAGTGTCTCCGCCGTGTCGTAATCACCGTGGCCCGTGTCGGATAGTGTCCGCCGGTTTGCCGTTCGGGTGCATGCCTGGATCCTCTATGTCTAATTCGCCTGCCACGCTCTTGATCATTGACGATGACGAGGTGGTTCGCCTCAGTCTCGCCGACTATCTCGAAGACAGTGGCTTCAACGTCCTGCAGGCCAGCAATGGTCAGCAGGGCCTGGAAATATTCGAGCGCGAACAGCCCGACCTCATCATCTGCGACCTGCGCATGCCGCAGGTCGACGGGCTGACGCTGCTGCGCCGCATCAGCGAGCTGTCCATCGATACGCCCGTGCTGGTGCTGTCCGGTGCCGGCGTCATGAGCGACGTCGTGGAAGCCCTGCGCCTGGGCGCCGCCGATTACCTGATCAAGCCGCTGGAAGACCTGATGGTGCTTGAGCATTCGGTCAACCGTGCCCTGGATCGCGCTCGCCTGCGCTTGGAAAACGATCGCTATCGGGTCAAGCTGGAAAACACCAATCGCGAGCTGCAGGCTAGCCTGAGCCTGCTGCAGGAAGACCAGAACGCCGGACGCCACGTGCAGATGAATATGCTGCCGGTGACGCCCTGGGAAACCGAAGGGCTGAACTTCGCTCACGAGATCATTCCGTCGCTGTATCTGTCCGGCGACTTCGTCGACTACTTTCGCATCGACGAACACCGTGTTGCCTTCTACCTGGCCGATGTCTCCGGCCATGGCGCGTCCTCGGCCTTCGTGACTGTGCTGCTCAAGTTCATGACCACGCGCCTGCTCTACGAGTCCAAGCGCAACGGCACCCTGCCCGAATTCAAGCCCTCGGATGTGCTCGGCCACATCAACAGGGGTCTACTGGATTGCAAATTGGGCAAGCACGTGACCATGCTGGGTGGCGTCATCGACGAAACCACAGGTACCCTGGCGTACAGCATCGGTGGCCATCTGCCGCTGCCGGTCCTGCATACCCCGGAAGAAACGCGGTTCCTGGTCGGCAAGGGGCTGCCGGTCGGCCTGTTCCAGGAGGCGACCTACAATGACCACCAGATGGATCTGCCCGAGCGTTTCAGCCTGACCCTCTTTTCGGATGGCATCTTCGACCTGCTGCCGGGAGACAATTTGAAAGAGAAAGAACACAGCTTGCCCGACTACGTCCGCCGCGCTGGCGGTACACTGGCAGGCCTGAGCGAAGCCTTGGATCTGGCATCCGTCACCGAGATGCCCGACGATATCGCTTTGCTGGTGTTGAGCAGGAACCTGGCATGAGCACCGGAAAAATCCAATTTGCCGAGCAGGATGGCACCTTCGTCCTGAAGTTTACCGGCGAGGTGCGTCTGACCCTGTGCTCGGCGCTGGACGCGACAATCGAACACATCTTCTCGTCGTTGAATTTCTCGTCCATCGTCATCGACCTGACCGAGACGCAGAGCATCGACAGCACCACCCTGGGCCTCCTGGCCAAGCTGTCGATCCTGTCGCGGCAGCGCATCGGGCTGCTGCCCATGCTGACCACCAACAACCCGGACATCCTGCGCCTGCTGGATTCCATGGGTTTCGATCAGGTGTTCAACATCGTCGAGACCGTACTGCCTTGCCCGGATTGCCTGACCGACCTGCCACCGCAGGACCAGTCCGAAGCCGAAGTGCGCAGTCGCGTGCTTGAAGCCCATCGGGTGTTGATGGGCCTCAATGAATCCAACCGCAATGCCTTTCGCGATCTGGTCAGTGCCCTCGAAAGGCACTGACAGAATGATCGCTTAGCGCTTGCCGGGCAGCAGTACTTCCAGCTTTTCCTGATCCCGCGCGAACTGGCGAATGCCTTCGGCCAGCTTTTCGGTGGCCATGGCGTCTTCGTTGTGCGCCCAGCGGAAGGCGGCCTCGTTCAGCTGCTGCTTGGGCTCGCCACCGGTGCTGTCGGCGTTCAGCACGCGCGGCAGGTCGCCCTGGGCTTCCGACAGTTGCTGCAGCAATCCGGGGCTGATGGTCAGGCGGTCGCAGCCGGCCAGCTGCTCGATCTGGTTCAGGTTGCGGAAGCTGGCACCCATCACCACGGTGTCGTAGCCATTGGCCTTGTAGTACTGGTAGATGCGGGTCACGGACTTCACGCCCGGATCTTCCGCGCCTTCGTAGTCACGGCCTTCGGCCTTCTTGTACCAGTCGTAGATGCGACCGACGAAGGGCGAGATCAGGAACACGCCCGCTTCGGCGCAGGCGGCGGCCTGGGCGAAGGAGAACAGCAGGGTCAGGTTGGTCTGGATGCCTTCCTTCTCCAGTTGCTCGGCGGCGCGGATGCCTTCCCAGGTGGAGGCGATCTTGATCAGCACGCGGTCCTTGCCGATGCCGGCCTTCTCGTACAGCTCGATCAGGCGATGGGCGCGATCCAGGGTAGCGGCGGTGTCGAACGACAGGCGCGCGTCCACCTCGGTGGAGATGCGACCGGGGATCAGCTTGAGGATCTCGCCACCGACGGCCACGGCGAAGCGATCGCAGGCCAGACCGATGTCACCCTTGGCGCCGCTGAAGGCAGCCTGCAGGTGTTCTTCGTAGCGGGGCAGGGCAGCGGCCTTGAGCAGCAGCGAGGGGTTGGTGGTGGCGTCGTAGGGCTTGAGGCGGGCGATGGCGTCCAGATCGCCGGTATCGGCAACGACCGTGGTGTATTGCTTGAGTTGTTCCAGCTTGCTCATGGCAGATCTTTCCTTCGGTTAACGAATGGACATCGTGGAGACGTGACTCAGTGGCCCCTAAGAAGTTCAGTGGCCTCGTCATACAGGCGCAGCGGTTCAGGGCTGCGATGCAGATCGGTGGACAGCAGTTGACGGAAGCGCCGCGCGCCGGGAAAGCCCTGCGCCAGGCCCAGGATATGGCGGGTGACGTGATGGATGAGACCACCCTGTTGCAGATGTGCTTCGACATAGGGCCGCAGCTGCAGCATGACGTCATGGCGGGTCAGTTGCGGGCGCGCGCAGCCATAGAGTGCCGCGTCCACTTCCGCCAGCAGGTAGGGATTCTGATAGGCCTCGCGACCCAGCATCACCCCGTCGAAGACTTCCAGCTGCTCGCGGCAGGTGTCCAGGGTCTTGATCCCGCCATTCAAGATGAATTCGAGATCCGGGAAATCCTGCACCAGCTGCGCGGCCACGTCGTAGCGCAGCGGCGGGATCTCGCGATTCTGCTTGGGCGACAGTCCTTCGAGGATGGCGATGCGCGCATGCACGGTGAAGCTGCGGCAACCGGCCTCGGCGACCTGGCCGACGAAGTCCCGCAGGGCCTCGTAGCTGTCCCGCCCGGAGATACCGATGCGGTGCTTGACCGTCACCGGGATGGCCACCGCATCGCGCATCGCCTTGACACTGTCGGCCACCCGCTCGGGATAGGCCATCAGGCAGGCGCCGATCATGTTGTTCTGCACCCGATCGCTGGGGCAGCCAACATTCAGGTTGATCTCGTCATACCCCGCCAGCTCACCCAGCCGCGCCGCGGCGGCCAGCTCGGCCGGCACGCTGCCACCCAGCTGCAGCGCCAGGGGATGCTCGGTCTCATCATGGCGCAGGAACCGCTGGGCATCGCCATGCAGCAGGGCACCGGTAGTGACCATCTCGGTATAGAGCAGGGCATGCTGGGACAGCAGACGATGAAAATAGCGGCAGTGACGGTCCGTCCAATCCATCATGGGCGCCACGGAAAAGCGGCGGGACGGCTCAGGGCGCGTGGTTGCTGGGTTTGAGGCAGTTTCGGCAAGCATATCGGTACGTCTGTGTGGAGCCTGTTGCTACATTTCAGTTGCTTCAGTAGAGCTGTAGCTGCAAGGTCGCAAGCGTAAGGAGCATGAGTTGAATCGGAAGGGGACCGCTGGCGTTTCGTAGCCAAAAGAAGGCGGAATGGGCATCCCGGTCCGGGTCTGCAGCATGCTGGAGTTCAGGGTTGAGTCTATCAGGAAAGCCAGGCATCCGATGGGAAGCGGACCCTTCAAGTATCGATAAGAAAGTGAGAGATGGAGCGTGTCCAGAGCACAACGTGGCCTTCCGCAGTTCCAGCAGGGGCGTCTGCTGCCGCTGGCGCTGGTAGGTGACGTGTGGGACGTGGGCCGTAAGCTGACCACGCGCCTGCAGGGTCTGGGCATCACCACCGCCCAGGACCTGGCCCAGGCGGATCTGCAGGTGGTGCGCAAGAAGTTGTCCCGCGTCCTGGAGATGCGCGGCGAGCAGTGGATGCGCCTGCACGAGGCGCTCCGCGAGGCCATGGTCACCTACGTGACCCGGGCGGCGGAGAAGCTGCGTGAGTGGGAGTCGCTGTGCTCCACGCTGCTGGTGAGCGTGCAGACCGACCAGCACAAACTCGACAAGCGCCACTACTACCGCAGCTCGGGCATCTAGCTCGCTACGGGCGGGGCGGTTGCCCGCCGATCCTGGGTGGCAGATGCGGCGGAAGCTGCTGTCACGGGGGGGTATACGACCAATTGGGGGCGTTGCCGCGGGCAGGGTGAGCTATAAATATTTTTGGCTGATAAGTTGCTATTGAACTTCCATAATAAATATTACTTGGGGCGGCTGCATGAGCTCAATAGTTATTCCGTCAGGGCCACTTATGTACGCAACAACTGTCCCTGCGCGCGGACCGCCTGGAATGGCTTGTGAAGAGCCTTTTATTTCCCAGCCGTGTGATCTGATCTTTTTGACAGTCACATCTATGTTTTCTACACTTACAGCGATATGGGCTGCGCCGATCGCGCCGGCGCTGCCAGGTGCCCTGCCTAAAGTGCTAGCTGTCGAATACTCCAGAAGCTCTATAGGGAACCCTGAAGGTGATACGACTAGTGCCATACGGCACCGTGGATCGTCGACCCCCGTTACCTCTCGCAGGAAGTCACCGCCCATTTCGCCCTTGCGGACCACTTCGAAGCCCATAGCCTCCGTCCAGAATCTGATTGCGTTCTCGAGCGAAGAGACTGAGAATCCAATGTGATCCACCACTACGGCGCCATTAATCATATTCAAACTCCATTGTTTTTTTCACTTCGATAAGTGGTTGAATTTGGAGCATTCAATCTATGAATATGTATTTATATGGGAAATTATTCGCTTGTCATCAGGCCTTTCGCAGAGGTTCATTCTGACATTTCTATCTGGTCGCCGGAGCGACATCGCTACTTAGCCTCGACAGTCAGATGGAACGCTCCTGCATCTTCTTCCACTCCTGCTCCACCGCCCGCTTCGCCGTCGCCTTCGTCGCGTACAGGTGCCGCAGACGCCGCGGCTTGCTCTGGTCGCCTTCGATGGTGGTGTGCTCCTTGCCGGTCTCTGAATCGCGGTAGTAGGCGATGATGCCGGTGTAGTCGCCCTGGATCTTGTCGACCAGGTCCTCCGGCAGCTTGGCTTCCAACTCCAGGCGGGCGTTGTTGAAGTCGTAGTGGAAGGTTCGGACGGCGTCGTAGCGCTTGCGGTCGACCTACAGGCAACTGTGCAGGTCGCCGTCGTCACAGATCAGGCTAGCGCCTTCTGTTCTTTCGAAAATCCTGACAGGGCCAGGTAGGCCACCCCTGCCATGATCGCTACGTCTGCGAGGTTGAAGACGCCCGTATGGAGTGAGCCCAGGTTCAGGACCAGTTAGTCGACAACGTGGCCATCGCGAAAGAATCGATCGATGAGATTCGAACCGCCTCCAAGAGCGATCAGGTACAGAGCCGCCGAGCGACCTGGGGACTGCTGCCAACGGGAGAGCGCCCAGTAGCTGACGCCTGCCACAGCTGCCAGCGCGCAAAGGAAAATCACTGATTTCACTGTCGATGGCAGATCCTGACCGATGCTCAGGAAGGCGCCAGGATTCAGACTCAGGACCACATCCATCCATAGGCTGGACGTGCCAAGCCGATAGGAGATTGCAGCAAGTTGAGCCAATGCAGCGAGCTTAATCAGTTGGTCTATCGCTACAAAAGCCAGTCCCGCCCCTGTAATAGCCCAGAGGGTCCAGGTGCTCCGCTTCATCGAAATCTCCATCTATCTACGTTAGTCGGCGGCATGATCGTATCAAAGCTGCCTTTTAACTTCGCAGATGGTTATGTCGTCGAGCATCCAAGAGGTACGGGAGCCGGGCGCGTCTCGCGTAGCTGACTTGCCTAAATTCGGGCTCGTATGGCTCTCGACGGAAGAGGCAATCGCCCTACGGATTGAGACCAAGTAAAAGCGGACACCCCTGACAGGTGTCCGCCCGCCGCGTGCCGCTTACTTCGGCATCAGCACGGTATCGACCACGTGGATCACGCCGTTGGACTGCATCACGTCGGCGATGGTGACGGCGGCCTTGCCGCCCTTGGCGTCGACCAGCCAGAGTTTGCCGTCATGCAGCTTGACCGTGAGGTCTTCGCCCTGGACGGTTTTCAGTTTGGTCATGCCGCCATGCATCTTGGCCTCGGCCATCAGTTGCTTGGCGGTATGGGTACCGGGCACCACGTGGTAGGTCAGGATCTTGGTCAGGTCGGCCTTGTGCTCGGGCTTGACCAGGGTATCGACGGTGCCGGCCGGCAGCTTGGCGAAGGCTTCGTTGGTCGGGGCGAAGACGGTGAAGGGACCGCTGCCATTGAGGGTGTCGACCAGGCCCGCCGCCTTGACGGCCGCCACCAGCGTGGTGTGGTCCTTGGAGTTGACCGCGTTCTCGACGATGGTCTTGGACGGGTACATGGGCGCGCCACCGACCATGACGGTATCGGCAGCGAAGCTGAGCGGGGCGGTGGCACCTAGGATCGTGAGACTGGCTACGATGGCGATGCGCTTGAGCAAGGTGTGCATGGTGCGTCTCCTGAGTTCTTCGGCCCTCCGGATGAGGGTGATGAATGTACGGAGCAGCCCGGCAAACGGATGCATCAAAGCGCGATTATTTTTCCCTGGGCGATGACCGGTCCCGTCGGCAAGCCTGTGGGCGAGCCGGTTCGCGGTTCAAGGGAGATCGCCAGTACCGCCCCTGGCGTCAGTGCCGGTGCGAGTCCCGCGGGCACGGCCAGGGTCACGGCAGTAGCGTCGTCGAGCAGGCCCAGGGAACGGGGTTTGCCATCCGCCGTGATGATCCAGACCTCGGCGCTCCTGTCTGGCCAATCCGACTTGCCGGTGGGCACGAACAGTAGCTGCCGACCGTTTCCTTGCAGGGTGACGCTGAACGCCAGGCTACCATTGCTCTGCTCCAAG
>NZ_WHOV01000130.1:0-8329 GCF_009765395.1 Pseudomonas sp. BAV 4579
CAGCCCCGCCACCCCGGATTCTCCAGCAGCACCGCCATCCCCTGCCCACCGCCGATGCACACCGCCGCTACCCCGTACCTGAGCCCCTCGGCGCGCAGCTGACACGCCAGGGTGATGGCCAGGCGCAGGCCGGTGGCAGCCAGCGGATGTCCCAAAGCGATGGCGCCGCCATGCACATTGAGCCGCGCCGGATCCAGCTCCAGGGCGCGCTGCACCGCCAGCAGCTGGGCGCCCTGGGCTTCGTTGATCTCCAGGCGGTCGATGGCCTCCAGCGCCAGGCCGGCGCGGTCGAGCAGGCCCTGGATGGCCGGTACCGGGCCGCTGCCCATGACGTCCGGCGGCACGCCTACCACGCAACTGCCGCGCACCCAGGCCAGTGCCCGTGCCGACGCGGCGTCCGCGCCCCGCGCCAGCAGCACGGCGGCGGCGCCGTCGGCCACCGCGCAGCTGTTGCCGGCAGTCTGGACCCCGCCCGGATGCACCGGCGTCAGCCGTGCCAGGGCCTCCCGCGAGGTTTCCCGTGGATGGCTGTCATGCTCGACCACCGCACAGCCCCGCGGCAGGCGCAACTCCCGCGGCGCCAGGCCCGCGGCCTCGAAGCGCGCCGCCGCCACCGGCACGATCTCTGCCGCGAACCAGCCCTGGCGCTGGGCCGCCAGGGCCCGCTCGAAACTGCGCAGCGCCCAGGCATCCACGGCCTCGCGGGTGATGCCGTGGCGCTGCGCCAGACGCTCGGCGGTGGCGATCATGTCCAGCCCGGCCGCCGGGTCCTTGAGCGCCTCCCAGAGAAAGTTGTGGAATTCCACCGGCGCGCCGAGGCGAAAGCCGCTGCGGTGGGTATAGGCGGCGATGGGATTGCGGGTCATGGACTCGGCCGCCACGCACAGCACCCGGCTGGCCTGGCCGCTCTGCAACTGATCGCCCGCCTGGCGCAGCAGCTCCAGGCCGGTGCCGCAGACCCGTTGCACCTGCAGCGCCGGCACCGCCTCGGGCACCCCGGCATAGAGGCCAATATGGCGTGGCAGCAGATAGGCATCGAAGCTGGCCTGGGCCACCGAGCCGGCCAGCACGGAATCCACCGCCCCGGCCTCATGCCCGCGCGCCAGCAGCGCACGCGCCACGGCGATGCCCAGGTCGGTGGGCGATACCTGCCCCAGAGCGCCATTCAGATCGGTCCAGGGCGTGCGCACGCCATCCAGCAGCAGGACGTCGTCGTAGAGCGCCCCCATGCCGTTACGCATGACCAGGCACCTCGGCGCGGGCCGCCGCCGCAGGCGCCGCCGTCCGCCGCTGCAGCAGGGCCAGCACCGCGCCCGCGGCCACCAGCACCGCCGGAGTGGTGGCCACCACCAGGGTCGCCGCGCCACCGCCCAGGGCCAGGACCTGACCCGCCAGCAGCGGTCCGGCCATGGCGCCCAGACGCCCGACCGCCACCGCCGCGCCGGTCCCGGTTGCCCGCACCGCCGCCGGATAGAGCTGCGGCGCCAGGGCATAGAGCACCAGTTGGCCACCCACCACGAACAGCCCGGCGGCGAAACCGGCCAGGGCCACCAGCGGATAGGCCTTGGCCAGACCCAGCCCGGCCAGCCCCAGCAGGATGCCCAGGTAGATGGCCAGCACCGTCAGCCGTGGCCGCCAGCGATCCATGAGCAGGCCGAACAGCACCGAGCCGATGCCGCCGCCCAGGTTGAAGAGGATCTGCACCCCCACCGCCTGGCCGCGGCTGAAGCCCTGCCCCACCAGCAGCGACGGCAGCCAGTTGAGCAGCATGTACATCACCGTGAGGGTGAAGAAATAGCCCAGCCACAGCAGCAGGGTGGTCGACAGCGGGATGGCGCCCAGCCAGGCCCCGCGCGAGCCGCTTGCCTGAGATCCGCCTCGATTGCGCAGAAAGCCGGCCGTCTCCGCCAGGTAGCGTCCGAGCAGCGGCGCCACCAGCAGCGGCGCCAGGCCGCCGACATAGAACACCGTCTGCCAGCGGCCGACGTCCAGCAGCCCCACCACCGCCGCCAGGGCGCCACCCAGGGGCACGCCGCAGTACATCAGGCTGACCGCCGTGGCGCGGGCGCGCTCGTCCACCGATTCGGCGGACAGCGCGATCAGATTGGGCAGGGCGCCGCCCAGGCCGATGCCGGTGAGCAGCCGCGCCGCCAGCAGGCTCTCCAGACTCCAGACATGGGCGGTGGCCACCGAGAAGACCCCGAAGATCAGCACGCAGGCGATCAGCACCTTCTTGCGGCCGATGCGATCGGCGCACCAGCCGCCGATGAAGGCGCCGGGCAGCAGGCCGAGGATGCGGCGCTGAACACCAGGCCCATCTGCCCCGGCTGGAAGCCGAAGGCCTTGGCCATGGCCATGGCCGGGGCGGCGATGCCCATGGCCTGGAGGTCCATGCCCTCCAGCAGGGCGACGATAAAGCACAGCAGCAGGGTCAGGCGGGCCCCGGGCGGAACGGTCGAGAGCAGGCGCATGGTGGACTCCTCAGAAGCGGAGGGTGGTGGCGGCCATCAGGAAGCTGGTGTCGTCGCCATCGGCCTGACGCACGGCGGCGCCGGCCTGGAAGTAGCTGTATTCCAGATCCAGGGTCAGGTTGGCGGTGGCATCCAGCGCAGGTTGTTGCGCCAGAGGGTGCCGGCCTTGCGCGCCGAACTGGCCGCGGTGCCCGGCACCGTGGTCATGCCCGGCAGGTAGACGCCGTCTTCGGTGCTCTGCCGCCAGACGCCGAACAGTCCGCTCTCCAGCTGCAGGGTCGGCCGCGGCGCCAGGGTCAGCAGCGGGCCGACCAGATAGAGGTTGGCCAGGGTGGTGAGACCGGAGTCGCCATAGAAGCCGTTCTTCGGATAGAGCGGATCGAAGGTGCCGACGCGGTCGTCGCCCAGCCCGTGATCGCCGCTGGCGGCGTCCACCCGCAGGGCCAGCCGCGGCTTCCAGGCGCCGCCCAGGCGATAGCCGGTTTCGCTGCTCAGGCCCCAGGCGCGGATCTGGGCGCCGGCCAGATGCCCACCCTGCCCGGCCAGGTCCCAGCTCCAGTCCCAGGGACCGGCGTTGCCGAACAGGCGGAAGCCGGCGGTGTAGCGCTTTTCCGCGCCGGTCAGGCCGTCCAGGGTGCGCTGGTCGGTCTCCAGGCCGAAGCCGTAGACATCCAGCTTGAGCGGCCCGGCCAGCGGCAGGGTGCCGTAGAGGCCATAGAACTTGACCGCGTTGTTGGAGCCGTCGTCGAAGCTGTCTTCGCCGGTCACCACGGGCCTCAGGCCGAAGGCGTCCAGCCGGTAGCCGTCCGGGCGACTCCAGGCCAGGCGCAGGCCGTCGAAGTTGAGGCGGATGTTGCGGGCGTCGCGGTAGGTGACGAAGGCCTGGTTGCCGTAGCCCAGCTCCTGGCGACCGATGCGGGTCATCAGCTTGCCGCCGGCCAGCGGCGTGTTGAGGTCGATGAAGGCCTGGTGCAGCTCGGTGCGGCTCTGATCGTAGGGCCCGTAGAGCGCCTTGTTCCAGGCGCGGGTGTTTTCCAGCTGGACGAAGGCGCGTATGGCGTCGTCGAACAGGTGCAGATCGGCGTGCAGCTGCAGGCGCTGCTGGATGTAGTGATCGGTGGCCACCCCGCGCCGGCCAAAGACCGGATTGCGGATGGTATCGAAGCGATAGCGCGCCTCGCCGCCGGTCTGCAGCCAGGCCGCGTCGCCGAGGCGCTGGTAGCGCAGCCCGTCGAAGGGATCGGTGCGCTTTTGCGGATCGTCGAGAAAGCGATAGTCCTCGGCCCAGCGTGGCGGTCCGGGCGGCAGGGGACGCGCGGTCTCCAGGCTGTTGAGCGGCTTGGGCCGGGCGCTTTCCAAGGTGGTGGAAGGCGCGGCGAGCAGGCCCTGGCTGGCGAGCAAGGAGGCGAGAGTGGTAAAGGCGAGGCACGAGCGGGCCCGTGCGCGGGCCGGAAGCGAGCGCGAAAAAGACATGAGATGACCGTCCTGACTGGGGAAGCGAAAGGCGCCGCCGGGGCGCGCGGATCAGGGCCTAGCGGGCGCGGATCGGGTAGTGGTCAGGAGGGAGGGTGGTTGGATAGCGAGCTGACATGGCGGGTGTCCCTTTGTTGTTGTTGTCGTCACCAGAGGGCGGTTTGGCCCTGGCTCGATGATGGTCGATGGCAGAAATGGATCAAGCCATCCGGACCGAATCTGGCCGATTACCGAACGTTATCTTTATTAACTTTATCACCGAAGGACGGCTGGTCAGCTAGGTCTCTCAACGTCTTCTGTATCGCGCTTTGTAACAATGCCCGCCCTTGAGGGGTCCATGAGGAGGCCCGTACGGGTTAAGGTTCCTTCTCTCACGATCGAAAAGGCGAACTCATGAGCTCCAAGACTCCCCTCCTGCTGGCTGGCGCCGCGCTCTTCACCCTGCTGGCCGGTTGCGGCTCGCACGAAACCCAGAGCAGCCCGGCGGCGGCCTCCTCGGCCCCGAGTGGCGCCGTCAGCAGCAGTGGCCGTTGCAACTCCGATGCGGTCCAGGATCTGGTCGGCAAGGCCCTCTCCCCGGCCCTGGCCGAAGAAGGCCGGCAGCGCGCCGGTGCCCAGGTCGTCCGGGTGGTCCGTCCGCAGGACCCCATGACCATGGACTTCAATTCCCAGCGCCTGACCATCACCACCAGCGCCAGCCTGGTGGTGCAGACCGCCACCTGCGGCTGATCCCCGGCGCGCCCCACGACCTGCCGGCCACCGCCGCGCAGGTCGGTGCGCCCAGCTAGAGGCCGAAGCCCTGGCGCAGGGCGGCCACGCTGGAGAAGTGAAAGGCCGGGCACTGGCGCTCCAGCTCTTCCCGGCTGCCGAAGCCATAGCCCAGGGCCACCGCCGCCACGCCGTTGGCCTGGGCGGCGATCAGGTCGTGCTCGCGATAACCCAGCATCAGGCAGCTTTCCGGCGCCAGGCCTTCGGTTTCCAGCACGAAACGCAGCAGTTCGGTCTTGTCGGCGCGGGTGCCATCCAGCTCGCTGCCATGCAGGGCGGTGAAGAATTCCGTCAGGGCGAAGTGCCTGAGGATCTCCACGGCGAACACCCGCGGCTTGGCCGTCACCAGATAGAGCCGCCGTCCGGCCGCCTGCAGCTCCGCCAGCAACTCGCGGATGCCCGCATAGACCTCGTTCTCATAGAGGCCGGTGGCGCGAAAATATCCGCGATAGGCCTCCACTGCCCGCCAGGCCCGCGCCTCATCGAAGCCGTAATGGGTCATGAAGCTCTGCAGCAGCGGCGGGCCGATGAAGACTTCCAGCCTGCGCAGATCGGGTTCCTCGATCCCCTCGGCTCGCAGCGCCACCTGGATCGCCCGGGTGATGCCCAGGCGCGAATCGGTGAGGGTGCCGTCGAGATCGAACAGCAGATGGGGGTGATGCATGGGATGTCCTGGCAACGGGAAATCCTGGCCAGTATGGCGAGCGGGGACAGAGACCGGTAGGCTCGACCGCTCCATTGGAAATGAGTCTTGTTCGCCGATGCCGCCTTTGCCCCGTTCCGTCCGTCACAGCGCCTGGCTGGCCCTGCCGCTGCTGCTCGCCCTCGCCGCTCCCGGCCAGGCCCGCCCCATCGATCAGCCCATGGACGCCCAGGTGCTGCAGCAGCCGGGCCACGGCTATGCCTTCAGCGAACTCCAGATGGATTCCGTCGACGGCGCCCGCCACTACCAGGTATGGATCGCCCGACCCGCCATCCCGGCACCGGCCGCCGGCTATCCGGTGCTCTATCTGCTCGACGGCAACGCCGCCCTGGGCGGACTGAACGCCGAGTTGCTCGATACCCTGGCCAGGCGGCCCCATCCGCCCGTGCTGGTCGCGGTGGGCTACACGGGCGGCAAGCGCATCGACGGCCCCGGCCGGGCCTACGACTACACGCCATCCGCGCCTACCAGCGAACGCTTTCGCGAGCTGGCCACCGGCGGCGCCGACGTCTTTCTCGCCTGGCTGCTGGAGCGCCTGGAGCCGGCGGTGGCGCGGCAGTTGCCCCTGGATCAGGGCCAGCGCGCTCTCTGGGGGCATTCCTTGGGCGGACTGTTCGTCCTCCACGCCCTGCTCACCCGCCCGGACGCCTTCGCCCAGGGCTACGCCGTGAGTCCCTCGCTGTGGTGGAGCCCCACCGTGCTACCTCAGAGTGATGAGCAGCTCAAGGAGCGTTTCAAGGCCCATCCGGCCCGCCTGGTGCTGCTGCAGGGCGGCGCCGAACGCGAGCTGCCCGCGCACTTCCAGAGCGAGGTCCCCGCCGATGCCACCCGGCGCCTGGCCGACCGCCTCGGCCAGCTCCCCGGCATCCGGGTGCGCTACGAGGTGCTCGAAGGCCTGGGCCACGGCCCCATGCTGCCGGCCTCGCTGCGGACCGTGGTGAGCGAGTGGCGCTAGTCCGCCAGCCAGCGATACATCACCAGGCAATCCACTAGCCCCAGGCTGGCATGGCGATAGGCTCTGGGCAGGGTACCGACGATCTCGAAGCCGTGCTTCTGCCAGAGCCGCACCGCCACCTGGTTGCTGGCCACCACCGAGTTGAATTGCATGGCCTGGAAGCCCAGTTCGCGAGCCACCTGCACGGAGTGCGCGCAGAGGGCGCCGGCCACGCCCTGGCCACGGGCGGCGGGAGCGACCATGTAGCCGCAATTGCAGACGTGATCGCCCGGGCCCATGGCATTGGCCTTGAGGTAGTAGCTGCCGAGAATCTGGCCATCGCGTTCGGCGACGAAGGTTGCCCGCGGTAGCTCCACCCAGAGGCGCCAGGCGTCGTCGCGGCTCATGTCCGGGTCGTAGGCATAGGTCTCCCGGGCCTGGGCGACCTGCTGGATCAGCGGCCAGATCTGGTCGAAATCGGCGGCGGCGAGGGGGCGAATCTGCATGGGTGACTCCGGCGGACGAAGGAGTCGCCAGTGTCGCCTAGCCGGTCGCCGCTGCCAAATCGCCGCCCTCTTCCAGCAGGCCCTGAGCCCCCTGGCGACAGGCTGCCAGCAGTTCCTCGGCCAGGCCCTCGTCATCCAGCGCCCGCGCCAGGGCCACGCCACCGATCAGGGTGGTGGCCAGCTGCAGCGCCCTGGCGCGCCGCTGCGCTGGCGGCCCCGACAGATCCCGCTCCAGCCGGCTGACGAAGCGCGAGAAGAAGCGGGTATAGCTGCCACGGATGGCGGCCTCCCGATGGGTGACGTCGGCCGCGAGAAAGGCCAGCGGACAGCGCAGCGAATCGCCCTCGGCATGCTCGCGACTCAGGTAATGCTCGACCAGCTGCCCGAGGCCTTCGCTACCGAGACCGTCGAGCCGGGCCCTGCCGACCCGCGCGGCATGGGCGATGGCCTGGTCATAGACCTCGGTCTTGGTGCGGAAGTGGTGGTAGAAGGCGCCGCGGGTGAGACCGGCATCGGCCATCAGGTCATCAAGTCCGACCGCATCGAAGCCGCGGAGGGCGAACAGGCGGGCGGCGCTGTCGAGGATGCGCTGGCGGGTCTGCTCGCGCTGATCAAGGGGCCAGGCCATGGCTACTCCAGATTATGTTCTTGAACATAAGGTCTCCTTTGCCAGCATGTAGCCTTCTTTGCAAGGAGCCTGCAGCATGACGCCCTATCTCTTCGGTCCCGCCTTCAGCACCCTGGTGCGCAGCGTGCGCCTCCATGCCCTGGAACAGGGCCTAGAGCTACCCTGTGGCCTCGCCCCTGACGGCCAGGCCATCGCTTGGCGCAGCGAGGCCCACCTGGCGCTGCACCCCTTCGGCCAGGTGCCGGTGCTGCTCGACGGCGAACTGCGCCTCTTCGAGACCCTCGCCATCTGCCGCCATCTCGATCGTCGGCTCTCGCCGGAGCGCGGCGGCAACCCGGAGCAGGACGCCTGGAGCAGCGCCCTGCTCACCACCGTGGATACCCGCCTGGTCCGTCGCTATCTGCTGCGCGTCGCCGGGCCACGACCCGCTCCCTTCCAGACGCTGGAAGAGCAGCAGCGTGCCCTGGCCGACGTCGACGCGACCCTGGCCGTGCTCGATCGCCAGCTGGGCAACCGGAGCTTTCTCTGCGGCGCCGACTTCAGCCTGCCCGACGCCCTGCTGGCGCCCATGCTCGACTACCTGGAGCCCCTGCCCGACCTCCACTGGCAGACGACCCGGCCCCGCCTCGCCGCCTATCTCGATCGCCTGCGCGCGCGACCCTCCGGCCAGGCGATCCTGGTGGCGACCGACCTCAAGCGGCGCTGAGCCTACAGGGGCTACCGGTGACCACTTACCTCCCCAACACACCGTAACCATCACCTCTCCCCCCGGAGAGGGCCAGGGTGAGGGCCGCCCACCACCCCTGCCTACCTGCTAGCCTTGGAAGCTGTCTCTTATACACATCT